>NZ_JBHYIK010000043.1:18586-38251 GCF_042739735.1 Amycolatopsis sp. NPDC059027
GGCGGGGGGGGGGGGGGGGGGGGCGTGGGGGGTGCGCGCGGGGCGGGGGGTGGCGCCCCGGGGGCGCTGATGGGGCCTGGCCCCCCCCCCCCGGCGCCCCCCCCCCCGGGGTCTTTGTCGGACTCCGAGCGTCTCGCGGTCTTCGAACACAACGCGAGGACGCTCTACGGCCTGACCTGAAACGCGCGACTCGCGTGATTGAAGGGAGATCTCGCGTGATTGGGGGCGTAACTCGCGTGATGGAGGTCAGAACTCCTCGTCCTGGATCATGGCGCGGAGGCGGCCGAGGGCGCGGTGCTGCGTGACGCGGACGTTGCCCGACGAGATACCGAGCGCTTCGGCGGTTTCGGTGGCCGAGAGGCCGACGGCGATGCGCAGGGCGAGGATCTCCTGCTGCGTGCGTGGCAGCTTGGCGAGCAGCCTGCCGAGGCGGGCGCCGAGGTCGACGTGCAGGGCGTGCATTTCGGGCTCGTTGTCGGCCAGCGGGCGCTCGGGGAGTTCGGGGACCGGGTCGGAGCGGTCCCGGGCCACCGCGCGGTAGGCGTCGGCGACCTTGTTGGCGGCGATGGCGTGCACGAGGTAGAGGAAGGAGCCGCCGCGGTCCTGGTAGTCGGGGAGCGCCTTCAGCACGGCGAGGCAGACTTCCTGGGCGACGTCGTCGGCCGAGAGGTAGGACAGGTCGCGCCCGCCCATCCTGGCCCGGCAGTAGCGCACCACGACCGGCTCGATCTTCCTGAGCAACGCGTGGACCGCCGCCGGGTCCCCGCTCCCGGCCTCGCGTACGAGCGGGTCGAGATCCTCCTTGGTGAGCCGCCCGCCCGGCCGCGGCATCGTCTCCGGCGTCGTGTAGCCGGGTAGTGCGGCGGGCGAGTCGGTGCGGGTCGTGCTGGACACTGCTGTCATGGTCGTCTCCCCGGCGACCCCGGGACTGTTACCAGTCAGGGTCAACGCTCCGTAACGTTTTAGCAGCGAATGGGCCGTAAGATCAGGTCATACCCGCCACTGGTGCGACGCAGCGTAATCGTATGCGCGTGCACGTCGCCCGTCCAGATTTCAACTAGAGATACCTCGATAGCGGTACGGGTCTTGACACAACCGAGACCGGGAGTTGCGCACTGCAATTTGCGCTTCTCAGTATGTGCTGAAATCGAGGTCTGAAGCTCAGTTTTTGACGGTTTCAGTCGCCGGATGGGCGAAAACCCACCACCTCAGTAGTGCGAAGCGTGCGACTCCGCCGACGACGCTCGCCGCGAGCAGTGTCGCGGTCTGTTCCCACGCCGTCGGGGAGCCGACGAGCGCGTCGAGTGTCGCCAGCACGATCGAGCCGTACCCGGCGTAGAAGGCGAACGTCAGCAGGTTCTGCAGATGTCGCTTCCCGGCGTTGCCGGTGCGTCCCGCGAACGTGATCCGGCGATGGAACTCGGTGTTGGCGAGCGTGGTCAGCGCGATCGCCACGAGGTTCGCGGGCTGGGTGCCGAGTTCGGGCTGCAGCATCAGGAACAGTGCAGCTTGCAGGCCCGTGGTGACCGCTCCGGCGACGACGTACCAGGCGGCGTGGCCGCCCAGTTCGTGTTGTCGCCGCGGCGTGCGCCGGACGGGCTGGTGCCCCGGCGCCCACCTGGTCATGGTCATGACCTGAGGCTACCTCCGTTTCACTAAATCCTGAATGTGTTGAACCAGTTGAAGAAATGTGATCCCGGTGACACGAACGGCCCCGTTTCGGCGCCCGCCCTGCCGGGTACGCACAACGGAAGCGGAAACGCATGGGAGGCACGCCTTGAGCGATCGTGAATCGGCCGAACCCGACACACTCACCCCCAGCGAGGCCCTCGACGAGGACGAACTGAACGTCGACCCGCTCGAGGCGGGCGTCGAACCACCCGAGCACTGGAGTGCCGCCAACCGGCACGGCACCACCCCCGCCGAGATCCGGGAGGGTGAAGACCTCGGCACCCGTCTCGCCGAGGAGGAACCCGACGTCACCCCGGAAGTCATCCGGGACCGTCCGATCGCCGCCACTCCGGCCGAACAGCTCGACGACAGCGTGGACACCGTGGAGACCGCGCCCGCCGTCATCCAGGGTGGCACCGTCGCCGACGCCATCCGCGAGGCGAGCCGCGGCTGAGGCCGCGGGCCCGTGACCGGGGTGTTCGCCACTCACACTGCGCCACCCGGCCGACGCCCCTAGCGTGGACCGCCAGTGGATTTCGACCGTAAGCGAAGGGAAGGCCGAAAATTGCTGACCGTGACTGAAGCCGCCGCAGAGGCCATCACCGCACTGACCACCCAAGGAGGGACCGAGGGCAGCGGACTCCGGTTCGCGCTCCAGAACCAGGACGGCGAAGGAGCCCAGCTCGAACTGTCCGTCGCGCCCGCACCCCAGGACGGCGACAGCGTTCTCGGCTCCGACGACGGAGGGGCGAAGGTCTTCCTCGAACCCCAAGCCGCCGCACTGCTCGACGACAAGGTGCTCGACGTGCAGCAGAACGAGGCGGGCGACGTCGCGTTCGCCGTGCTGCCGCAGCAGTAACTTCGTCGCGGGCTGACGAAAACACGCTGACAGGACAACGGTTCTGGAAGCGTGTTTCCGTCAGGCGCGTCAGGCTCGGGCCTGGCCTTCGGACCAGGTCCGGGTAAGGGCGGCCGCCTGGGTCCGAAGGTGCTCGGCGGCGTGCTGCGTCGCGTGTGCCAGGGATGGTGCGTGGTCGATCAGGGCGGCGGCGCCTGCCGGACCGCCCGCCACGCCCAGCGCTGTCAGCTGCGCGGGCGACAGCTGGATCCGGCCCGCGAGCACCAGCAGATCCGCCCCGCGTTTCGCCGCCCGCGCGGCGATCCCGGCGGGGGCTTTGCCGGAAAGGCTTTGCACGTCAAGGGAACCTTCCCCGGTGATGACGAGGTCGGCGCCGTCGAGGGCGGCGTCGACCCCGGTCAGGGCCGCGATCAGGTCGAAACCCGACTCCACCTTCCCGCCCAGTCCCGCGATGGCGCCGGCGGCCACGCCGCCACCGGCGCCCGCGCCCGGTACGTCGGACACGTCGGGCGCACCGGCGGTGTGCAGCGCCTGCGCCCAGCGGCTCAGCGCGTCGTCGAGCACCTCGACCTCGTCCGGGCCCGCGCCCTTTTGCGGCCCGAACACCGCGGCCGCCCCGTCCGGCCCCACGAGCGGGTTCGTCACGTCCGTCGCGACCGAGACTCCGACCTTGCCCAGCCGATCGTGGGTGGGACCGAGTTCGACCGTCGCGACGCGCGTGAGCGTGCCGCCGCCCAGCCCGATCGGCGCGCCGAACGCGTCGAACACCCCGGCACCCAAGGCGGCGAGCATCCCCGCGCCGCCGTCCGTGCTCGCCGTGCCGCCGACGGTCAGCACCAGCCCGCGCGCGCCGTTCGCCAGCGCGTGCCCGAGCAGTTCCCCGACGCCCCAGGTGTGCGCTGCCAGTGCGGTCGCGGGATCCGGCTCGACGAACTCGATGCCACAGGCGCGCGCAGACTCGATGTAGGCCGTGCCGTCCAGCACCGCGTACCGCGCGTCCACGCTGTCGTCCAGCGGACCGCGGACGCGGAGTTCCACGATGCGGGCACCGGCCGCGGCCAGGACGTCGAGGGTGCCTTCGCCGCCGTCGGCGACCGGGCAGGTCAGCACCTCGGCGTCCGGCAGGGCATCGCGCACGCCGAGCGCGATGGCCTCGGCGGCCTCGACCGCGGTGAGGCTGCCCTTGAACTTGTCCGGCGCGATCACGACGCGCGTCATGGCCTTACCTCCGTCAGCGGATCGTTCCCGGCGAGCACCGAGACTACGTTGCGGGCGGCGAGCACCGCCATCTCCGTGCGGGTTTCCACCGTGGCCGAACCCAGATGCGGGGTCAGCACGACATCTTCCCGTTCCACCAGCCTTTCTTCCACCGACGGCTCGTGTTCGAAGACGTCGAGCGCCGCGCCGGCGATCTCCCCGGCTTCGAGCGCGTCGGCCAGCGCGGACTCGTCGACGACCGGGCCACGGGTGGTGTTCACCAGGTACGCGCCCGGTTTCATCGCGCGTAACGCGTCCGCGCCGATGAGATGCCGCGTCGCGGTGGTGAGCGGGCAGTGCAGGGAAACGACGTCGGCGTTGGCCAGCAGTTCCGGCAGCGGCACGAACTCCGCCGCCAGCGCGGATTCCACTTCGGACGGTGCCGGTTTCCGTCCGCTGTAGACGATGCGCATGCCGAACGCGCGGGCGCGCCGGGCGACGGCCCTGCCGATCTGGCCGAGCCCGACGATCCCCAGCGTCTTTCCCTGCAGGCCGGATCCGAGCAGGAAGCCGAGGTGGAACGACCACTGCTCGCGGGCGCGGATGAGGCGTTCGCCCTCGCCGAGCCGCCGCGTGAGCGCCAGGATGAGCCCGAAGGTGAGATCCGCGGTGGCGTCGGTGAGCACGCCGGGCGTATTGGTCACCACCACACCGCGCTCGGCGAGTGCCGGGACGTCGACGTTGTCGTAGCCGACGGCGACGTTGGCGACAATCTCGAGTTGTGGTCCCGCGGCGTCCGCGAGTTCCCCGTCGAGGCGGTCGTGGAGCATGCCGACTATGGCTGACGCCCCGGTGGTGAACTCGCGGAGTTCTCCCGCGCCGAGCGGACGATCAGCGGAGGAGACGTGGACTTCGCCCGCTTCGGCGAGGATCTTCACCGCTTCGTCCGGGATCCAGCGCGTCACGGCGATCAAAGGTCGGGAAGGCACCGGGACAGCCTAATGCCAGGGACCGACGGAGATCCCCAGCGCGGGTGAGCCGGTTCCCCTTCGCGGTTGAGCCGCGGGGCCCCGGCGGCCCGGGATCGTGGGGACACGGCGGGCGGACCGCCGGAACCGGGAGCGAAGGGGAACGCGATGAGGGGAACGAAACGGGCACTCGCGGCGGTGGCGCTGGCGACCGCGGTCACGGTGTCGGGCGGGGCCGCCGCGAGCGCCGGGGACGGGCCTGCCGAACCGAGCCTGGTGGGCAGCGCGAAGCTCGCGCGGGCGGGCGGCGACGACGTCCGGTTCGCCATCGACGCGCACGGCCTCGGCCCTGACGCGCGCGGGACGTTCCGGGTGAGCCACCGGTCGGGGGCTCTCTCCGGCTGGTTCTCCGGGAAGGTCGACTGCCTGGTCGTCGGCGGTTCGGTCGCGGTGCTGACCGGAGTTGTCACGGACACGAACCTGCCCGAGCTGAAGGGGCTACGGCGCGGTATCACGGTGTACGACAACGGCAAGCACGACCGCGTGGGCTACAGCTGGGTGATCGAGGACGGCAAGTCGGTGCCGAAGTGCCTGTCCAGCGCGCCGTTCGAGCGCGTCGAGAGCGGGGACTTCAAGGCCGTCGAATGGTTCCCGCCGGCTCAGGGTCCGAAGTGGACGAACGACGCCCAGAAAGGCGGTGCCGAGTAACGGTGTTCGGCCCGCAGACGTCGCGTCGCCCGGTGCAGGGCGAGCGCGGCGTCCTCCGCGGTGGTCATTTCGCGGTACACCTCATTGGCGATCAGGGGAGTGACCGCGGCGGTGGTCCACAGGCTCCCGATCACGTGCCGGTAGCCGCACAGCTGGAACGCGCCGGCGAGCGAGACGACCTCGTCGCCATGGGCAGGCGACCAGGTCGCGGTGTGACAGGCGGACAGGAACGCGAATTCGGCGTCCCGCGGTGGTTCGGCGGAGAGTTCGCGCAGGGGGAGGAATCCGTCGTGGAGTGCGAGCCCGCTTCGCGACGGATCGACCGGATCGTGTTCGGCGGGGCAGGCGAGGTGCGCCCAGTGGTGGGAGCGCAACGCCGTGCGGACGGCACTCGGGGTAGCCTCCGCTCCCACGAGCAGCGACGCCGGTCGAGACAACGCTTCCAGCTCTTCGCGGACGGCGGGCAGTGACGCGTGCGAAGCCGCGTAGGCGACGCCGAGGCGTGACGTCGCCACTGTTCTTCGCCGGGTCCGTGCGTGGAGAAGGGCGCTGAGCGTCGGGGTGTAAGAGGAGACGACTCTGTCGTGGGCATAACTGTCGTCGGCTCCGCAGCGCGCGGCGTGGAGCGGAAGCAGGGCCAGCGGCCCGGTCGGGCACCACCAGAGCCGGGGGCCTTCCTCGCTGTGCTCGTCGAGACTGTGCTCGTCGAGGTCGAGTGCTTTCAGTACCGGGCCCGCGATGTGGTCCCACAGCCATTCCAGCGTCGCCATGACGGTCCGGTCGTGTCCGGCGGTCACACTGTCCATTGCGGACAGTGCGGCGACGGCGGTGAGGAACGCTTCGGTGCGGTGGAAGACCTCCGTCCGCGTGATCCCCGGCAGCGGCACCACTTCGGGGGCGTCCGCGCCGGGGCGCAACAACAACGCCGCGCAGCCCAGCTCCGCGACGTTGACGACGGCGACCGGGCCGTGCGCGGCGGCCTTGCGCAGGGACCAGAAGTCGCGACGCTGGAGGAACCGGTCGAACCCGGGGAGGGACCGGATCTCGGCGACCGTCTCGCGGAAGTCCGCGGTGGCGCGCCTGCGCACGCGCATGGATACCGTTTCGCGGCTCAGTGTCACGCAGGCCTGGTCGAACCGGTTCGCCAGTTCGGGATGACGCGCGGCGAGGCCGGCGTGCGGCCGCAACCGGACGGCTTCGGCGAGCACGACCGCGCGGCCGTGTTCGAGCCGCACGAGCGCTTCGGCCGGGTTGCCCCGTTCGAGGGCGACGGCGGCCGCGTCGCAGGCAGGCGAGGGGATTTCGCGCGTCCTGCCTTGCGTGTGGGCCGCCAGCTTCGGCAGCAGTTCGTCGAGCGCGAGCCCGAATGCCTGGTTCGCCTGGTCGAGCTGGCCCAGGTGACCGCTGTGCAGTCCCCAGGAGTACGCGGCGCGCAGGCGGGCCGGGATGTCGTGGGCGGGCGTGAGCGCGGTTTTCTCGAACTCCGCCGTGGCGGCCACCAGATCGGCGCGAGGGTTCCACGGCCGGTCGGGGAGACGCGCCAGTTCGAGGCCCGCCAGCTGCCGGTGTGCTTCCGCGGCGGACGGATCGGTGGTCAGATCGCGCAGGAGCGTTGTCGCGCGGTCGAGGTCGCCCTGCTGCCTGGCGTGTCTTCCGCGTTCCGCCAGCGCGAGGGCGAGCTTGATCCGCATGACGGGCTGGTCGTGCCGGGCCGCGGGCGTGGTCGCGACGGCGGTTTCGAGGTAGCGGATGGCTTCGGCGAGGTCACCGATTTCGCCGAAGGACTTGAAGCGCTTGTGGAGGACTTCGCCCAGTTCGGCCAGCAGTTGTCCGTACACCGGGGACGTCGGATTCGCCCCGGCGAGGGAATGCCGGGCCGTCGCGGTGACGACGCCGGGATCCGGCTCCGGAGCGGAGGGCGCTTTCTCCTGCGCGCGGGCGAGCGCGGTGTGCATCGCTTCCGGGGCTTCTCCGCCGGGAAAGGCGGCGACGGCCTTCCGCATGAGCGCGATCGCCGCGCGGAAGTGGTCGGGATCCCCGGTGAACGCGAAGAGGTCCGCGAACAGGACGCCGTGGTCGAAGACCATCGCGGGATCCTGGGGGCCGGTGACCGAATCCCGCGCGTACCCGGTCAGCGCGACAGCCGTCCAGAGTCCGCTCTCGTGCGCGTGTTCCTTGCTGACGGCCGCCAAAATCATCGCGGTGCCGTGCAGGATCCCCGCCACCGGAGGCAGCGCCGGCGGGGTGCGGGCGAACTGGGCGCGGCGGGGCTGGGGCACGGCTTCCGGCCGGATCGCGTGCACGATGGCCAGCAGGGCGAGCGACACCTGGTGGTCCCGGACCGCGTCCGCCTCGGCGAGGAACCGGCAGCGGGCCCAGAAGTAACAGCCGGCCAGGTAGACCGTTTCGAGGTCGACGTCGGACGGCGGGACCTGTCCGGGGCTCAGGTGATTCCGTGCGACGTCGAGGAAATGGACGACGGTGCCGAGGGTTTCCGGCGACAGCACGTCCTCGCGGCTGTCGGCGAAGAACGGGACGTGCTGGTCCGGCTGGGACATCGCCGCCTGGACCATCCGTGCCAGCTCCGGGCGCAGATGGCTGTCCATGGCGGCGCAGCGTAGCCGGGTCCGTCCCGGTTCCGCGTCGGCCGAATTCAGTACACCCGGGTGGGCCGGACGAGTGAACCGGGGACAGACATCCATTCACCGGAATGAGGCTCGCCGGGCGGCGACGGGCCGTGGTATGTTCAGATGCAGAACGAATGTGCGCTATCCGAACAATCTGGACAGTGATACCCGGACATCGAATACCCGGACAAGGAGTACGTGATGGCAGAGCTGCTGTCGCTGAGTGAGGCCGTGCGGCGCCTCGTGCACGACGGGGACACCGTCGCGCTCGAAGGGTTCACGCACCTCATCCCGGTCGCGGCGGGGCACGAGATCATCCGGCAGCACCGGCGCGATCTCACGCTGGTCCGGATGACCCCGGACATCGTGTACGACCAGCTGATCGGCGCGGGCTGCGCGCGCAAGCTGATCTTCTCGTGGGGAGGCAATCCCGGCGTCGGATCGCTGCACCGCTTCCGGGACGCCGTCCAGCACGCGTGGCCGGTCCCGCTGGAGATCGAGGAACACAGCCACGCCGGCATGGCCAACCGGTACGTCGCCGGGGCGTCCGGGCTGCCGTTCGCGGTGCTGCGCGGGTACACCGGCACCGATCTCCCGGCGCAGACCGAGACCATCAAGCCGATCACCTGTCCCTTCACCGGGGAGACGCTCGCCGCGGTCCCGGCGCTGAACCCCGACGTCTCGATCGTGCACGCTCAGCGCGCGGACCGCGCCGGCAACGTCCAGCTGTGGGGTATCACCGGGGTGCAGAAGGAGGCCGTGCTGGCGGCGAAACGCTCGCTCGTCACGGTCGAGGAGATCGTCGACGAGCTGGAGCCCCGGCCGGGCGCACTGGTGCTGCCGTCCTGGGCGGTCACGGCGGTGGCCGAGGCGCCGGGCGGCGCGCGCCCGTCCTACGCGGCCGGATACTACGAACGGGACAACGACGCCTATCAGGCATGGGACGCGATCGGCCGGGACAGGGACGCCTTCACCGGCTGGCTCCGGGAACTGACGGGGGTGGCGGCATGAGCGACCGCCCGGCTTACACGGCCGACGAGATGATGAGCGTCGCGGCGGCGCGGGCACTCGGCGACGGGATGTCCTGCTTCGTCGGGATCGGGCTGCCGAGCACGGCGGCGAACCTGGCTCGCCGCACGCACGCGCCGAACCTGACACTGATCTACGAATCGGGCTGTCTCGGCGCGAAACCGTCCCGGCTCCCGCTGTCGATCGGCGACGGCGAGCTGGCCGACACGGCCGACGCGGTGGTGAGCGTGCCCGAGGTGTTCAACTACTGGCTGCAGCCCGGCCGTATCGACGTCGGCTTCCTCGGCGCTGCGCAGCTGGACAGGTTCGGCAACATCAACACGACGGTGATCGGTTCCCACTACCGTGACCCTAAGGTGCGGCTGCCCGGGGCCGGTGGCGCGCCGGAGATCGCGGCGTCCTGCAAGGAGGTGTTCGTCGTGCTGCGGCAGAACACCCGCGCGTTCGTCGACAAGGTCGACTTCGTCACCTCGTTCGGGCACGGCACCGGCAAGGGTGATCGCGAACGCCTCGGCCTGCGCGGCGCGGGGCCGACGCTGGTGGTGACCGATCTCGGCCTGCTGCGGCCCGATCCGGAGACCTCCGAGCTGACCCTGACCGAGCTGCACCCCGGGGTGGAGCTCGAGCAGGCGGTGGCGGCCACCGGCTGGGCACTCAAGGTGGCGGAGGATCTCGCCGTCACGCCCGCGCCCACCGATCAGGAGCTGACCCTGCTCCGCGAACTCCGGAAGGCGAGCGCATGAGCGACGTATTCATCCTGGACGCGGTCCGGACCCCGTTCGGCCGCTATGGCGGCGCGTTGTCCGGCGTGCGGCCCGACGACCTGGCCGCCGGTGTGCTGCGCGCGCTCGCCGAGCGCACCGGCCTCGATCCGTCCACAGTGGACGAGGTGACGCTCGGCGACGCCAACGGCGCGGGCGAGGACAACCGCAACGTCGCGCGGATGGCGGCGTTGCTGGCGGGCTGGCCGACCTCGGTGCCGGGCAGCACCGTCAACCGGCTGTGCGGCTCGGGGCTGGAAGCGGTCGGCCAGGCGAGCAGGGCGATCCAGGTCGGCGACGCCTCGCTGGCCGTCGCGGGTGGCGTCGAGTCGATGAGCCGCTCGCCGCTGGTGATGCCGAAGCCGGAGAAGGCCTTCCCGAACAGCAACCAGACGCTGTACTCGACGGCGCTGGGCTGGCGGATGGTCAACCCGGAGATGCCCGAGCAGTGGACCATCTCCCTCGGCGAGTCCACCGAACGCCTCGCCGAGCGGTACGGCATCGGCAGGGAGGAGCAGGACGAGTTCGCCGTCCGCAGCCACCGCAACGCCGCCCGCGCCTGGGACGAGGGGTTCTACGACAACCACGTCGTCCCCGTCGAGGGTGTCGAGCTGACCAGGGACGAGGGCATCCGCGCCGATTCCAGCACCGAGAAGCTGGCGAAGCTCAAGACCGTCTTCCGTCCACAAGGGACGGTCACGGCGGGCAACGCGTCCCCGCTCAACGACGGCGCCTCGGCACTCCTGCTCGGTGACGAGGCGGCGGCCACGCGACTGGGCACGGCGCCGCTGGCGCGCATCGCCGGGCGCGGCGCGGCGGGGGTCGATCCGGACGTGTTCGGCATCGGCCCGGTCCGCGCGGCCGAGATCGCGCTGGAGCGCGCCGGGATCGGCTGGGCCGATCTGGCCGCGGTCGAACTGAACGAGGCGTTCGCCGCGCAGTCGCTGGCCTGTCTCCGTGACTGGCCGAAGCTCGACCCGGAGATCGTGAACATCCACGGCGGCGCGATCGCCATCGGCCACCCGCTCGGCGCCTCGGGCGGGCGGATCCTCGGCACGCTCGCGCACGAACTGCACCGCAGGGGCGGCGGCTGGGGCCTCGCCGCGATCTGCATCGGCGTCGGCCAGGGGCTCGCCGTCGTCATCGAAGGCCAGTGAACCGAATGTCCGTGAGAGGAGAGCATGCAGTGGCCGCACCGTCCGGACTCCGGCTGCCGCGGTACCGGCAGGATCCGGAGGGCACCCACGCACCGTTGGATTCCCCCGGCTATCGCTCGACGGCCCTGCGGCATCCGAAACAGCCACTCGTCGTGCTGCCGCAGCAGCTCACCGAGGTCACCGGGCCGCTGCTCGGCCCCGGCCGGATCGGCGCGCTCGACAACGACCTGACCCGCCAGCACGCCGGGGAGCCGCAGGGGCAGCGGATCATCGTCACCGGCAGGCTGCTCGACGGCGAGGGCCGCCCGGTGCGGAATTCGCTGGTCGAGATCTGGCAGGCCAACGCCGGCGGCCGGTACCGGCACACCGGCGACCGCTGGCCGTCCCCGCTCGACCCGAACTTCGACGGGGCGGGCCGGACGCTGACCGACGGCGAGGGCCGCTACACCTTCACCACGATCAAGCCCGGCGCGTATCCGTGGAAGAACCACGACAACGCCTGGCGTCCGTCGCACATCCACTTCTCGGTGTTCGGCAGCGCGTTCACGCAGCGGCTGGTCACCCAGATGTACTTCCCGGACGATCCGCTGTTCGCCCAGGACCCGATCTTCAACTCCATCCCGGACGAGAAGGCGCGGCAGCGGATGATCGCCCGGTTCGACCTCGACCGCACCGAGGACCACTGGGCGCTGGCGTTCCAGTTCGACATCGTGCTGCGCGGCCGGGAGGCCTCGGTGTTCGAGGACGAGGAGGACGAGGACTGATGGCCGAATCGCTGTCGACGCCCTCGCAGACCGTCGGGCCCTATCTGTCCATCGGGCTGCCCTGGCCGGACGGGCCGTACGTGGTGCCGGAAGGGACACCCGGCGGGGTGTGGATCCGCGGCACCGTCTTCGACGGGGCGGGCGAGCCGATTCCGGACGCGATGATCGAGACATGGCAGGCCGATCCCAGCGGCCGGTTCGACCATCCCGACGATCCCCGCGGCGCTGCGGCCCCGGGCTTCCGGGGCTTCGGCCGCTGCCCGACCGACACCGCGGGCCACTACGGGATCTTCACCGTGCTTCCCGGCGTTGTGCCAGGGGAGGACGGGGCGCCGCAGGCACCGCATGTCGACGTCTCGGTGTTCGCCAGGGGACTGCTGCACCGGGTGGTCACGCGGGTCTACTTCGAGGATCAGGACAACACCGGCGACCCGGTGCTCGCCAGTGTCCCCGAGGACCGGCGGCACACCCTGATCGCGGCGAAGACCGCCGACGGCTACCGATTCGACGTACGTCTGCAGGGCGGCGGCGAGACGGTGTTCTTCGCCCTGTGACCCGTAACCAGTGACACCGCACCAGCCCGATCGAGAGGGGCACGAGTGACCAGCCCGGTTCGCGTGCACAGCGTGGTGGAGGGGCCCGCGGACGGCCCCGCCGTCGTGCTCAGCGGTTCCCTCGGCAGCGACCACCGCATGTGGCAGCCGCAGATGGAACCCTTGGTACGGCAGGGTTTCCGGGTGATCCGGTACGACACCCGGGGACACGGCGCCTCGCCGGTGCCACCCGGTCCGTACACATTGGACGATCTCGTCGCGGACCTGGTCGCGCTCCTCGACGAGCAGGGCGTGGAGCGCGCGCACCTGGCCGGTCTCTCTCTGGGCGGGATGACGGGCATGTGGGCCGGCGTACACGCCCCGGAACGGATCGCGAGCCTGATCCTGTGCTGCACCTCGGCGAAGCTCGGGCCGCCGAGCATGTGGGCCGAGCGGGCCCGGCTGGTCCGCGAGCAGGGGACCGGTGTGGTGGCGGAAGGGGGCGTCGGCCGCTGGGTGACGCCGGAGTACGCGCGGCGCAACCCGGACGAGGCCGAGTTCCTGCGGGCGATGATCGCCGGGACCTCCGCCGAGGGGTACGCCGCCTGCTGCGGGATCATCGAGCGGATGGATCAGCTGGACGCGTTGCCGAAGATCACCGCGCCCACGGTCGTCATCGCGGGTGCCGAGGACCCGGCGACTCCGCCCGAGCACGGCAGGTTGATCGCGGACGCCATCCCGGGTGCCCGGCTGGAGATCGTCGAGGGCGCGGCCCATCTCGGCAACTACGAGCAGCCTGCCGAGTTCGCCCGGATCATGCTCGAGCACCTGAAGACTGTGGAGGGCGGAAAACTGTGAGCGAACGCCACGAGACCGGCATGAGGGTGCGGCGCGAGGTGCTCGGTGACGAACACGTCGACCGCGCGGTCGCGAACACCACCGAGTTCACCCGGCCGTTCCAGGACTACATCACTGAGGGCGCCTGGGGTTCGGTGTGGTCCCGGGATGGGCTGGACCGGCGTACCCGCAGCTGCGTCACGCTGGCCGCGCTCACCGCGCTGCACTGTCACGACGAGCTGGCCATGCACGTCCGCGCGGCGGTCCGCAACGGGCTCACCGCGGCCGAGATCGGCGAGGTCCTGCTGCACACCGCTGTCTACGCGGGCGCGCCCGCCGCGAACGCCGCGTTCGCCATCGCCCAGCGTGTCCTCGCCGAACTCGGGGACCCCGCGGCCGGATAGGGTCACGGGCATGGATCAAGGGGAGACGGACGCCGGCCGCGGCGCCCACCACGTGCAGTCGCTGGAGCGTGGGCTCGCCGTGATCAAGGCGTTCCACGCCGACGCGGTGGAACTGACGCTGAGCGACGTGGCGCGGTCGACGGGCCTGACCCGCGCGGCCGCGCGCCGCTTCCTGCTCACCCTCGTGGACCTCGGCTACGTGCGGACCGACGGCAAGTACTTCTCGCTCACCGCGCGGGTGCTCGAACTCGGCTACGCCTACCTGTCCAGCATGTCGCTCCCGGAGGTCGCGCATCCGCATCTGGAGCGGCTTTCCGCGCGGGTGCACGAATCGAGCTCGGTATCGGTGCTCGAAGGCACCGACATCGTGTACGTGGCCAGGGTCGCGGTGTCGCGGATCATGACCGTCAGCATCAACGTCGGCACCCGGTTCCCCGCCCACGCCACCTCGATGGGGCACGTGCTGCTGGCCGGGATGAGCGAAGCCGAGCTGGAGGCGTACTTCGCGGTCGTGCGCTTCGACAAGCTCACCGAGCGCACGGTGACCTCACCCGACCTGCTCCGCGCCGAGCTGACCCGGGTGCGCGCGCAGGGCTGGGCGATGGTCGACCAGGAACTGGAGGAGGGACTGCGCTCGGTGGCCGCGCCCATCCACGACCGCCGGGGTGCCGTGGTCGCCGCGGTGAACCTGTCCACCCACGCCAGCCGCACCACCGCGGAGCAGGCCCGCACCGAATTCGTGCCCCCGCTGCTCGACGCCGCCCGCGCGATCGAGGCGGATCTGGCGATCGCGGCCCCCTCCGCCAGGGCGAACCGCGGTGTCTAGCGTCGCCGGGCTCCTGCTGGCGGCCGGGGCGGGCCGCCGCTTCGGCGGTCCGAAAGCGCTCGCCGAGTTCGACGGCGAACCCTTCGTCCTGCGTGCCCTCCGCGCACTGGAAGCGGCGGGCTGCGGCCCGATCCGGGTAGTGCTCGGCGCCGCCGCGGAGCAGGTGCGCGATCTGTTGCCGGATCCGACCGTCGCCGTGCTCGCCGAGGGCTGGGAGCACGGGATGGGGGAGTCGCTGCGTGCCGGGCTCGACGTCCTGGCCGACCTGCCCGAAAACACCGACGCCGCGCTCGTCCACCTCGTCGACCTGCCCTGGGTCAGCGCCGAGGCGGTGGCGAGAGTGGCCGCCGGAAGCGGTTCCGACGTCGTCGCCCGTGCCGCGTACGACGGCGTCCCCGGGCACCCGGTCCTGCTCGGCAGGCACTGGTGGGCCGAGGTCGCCGAGAGCGCGCGCGGTGATCGCGGCGCGCGGGACTGGCTCGCCGGGCGGACCGATCTGCGCCTGGTGGAATGCGGTGACCTCGGCAGCGGCCGCGACGTCGATCGCCGCGACGATCTTCCCGGCGGATGACCGGCACACCGCCGGGTACGCGCCTTACGATCGGGGACGTGACCGAGCCGTTCGCTTCGCCAGAAGACCTGACCGCCGCACTGGACGCGACGGGCTACCTCGCCGACGACGGCATCGCCACCGCCGGATTCCTCGCGCTGCGCATGCGCCGTCCGCTGTTCTGTGAAGGCGAACCCGGCACCGGCAAGACCTCCCTCGCGCTGGCCATGGCCACCGCCCTCGGCAGGCCACTGGTCCGGCTCCAGTGCCACGAGGGCATCGACGCGGCGCAGGCGCTGTACGAATGGGACTTCCCGCGTCAGCTCCTGCACCTGCGCGCGCTGGAGGCGGCGGGCGACGGCAAGCTCGATGTCGACGAGGCGGAGCGTTCGCTGTACACCGACCGGTTTCTGCTGGCGCGTCCGCTACTTCAGGCACTCAGCGCCCCGTGCGTGCTGCTGGTCGACGAGATCGACCGCGCCGACGACGAGTTCGAGGCCTTCCTGCTGCAGTTGCTCGACGAATACGCCGTCACGATTCCCGAGTACGGCGAGGTCCGCGCCGCCCAGCCGCCGCTGGTGGTGCTGACCTCCAACCGCACCCGCGAGGTCCACGACGCGCTCAAACGCCGCTGCCTCTACCACTGGCTCGAACATCCCGATCTCGCCCGCGAGGTGAGCATCCTGCGCCGCAGGCTGCCGGACATCACCGAGGGACTGGCCAAGCAGGTCGCCGAGGCGACCCACCGGCTGCGCGGCATGGAACTGCTCAAACCGCCCGGCGTCGCGGAATCGCTCGACTGGGCGCGGGCGCTGCTCGCACTGGACAGGGACGAACTGGACGCGGCCTCGGCGGCACGCACCCTCGGCGCCGTCCTCAAGTACAGCGAGGATCTCGACCGCGTTCGCGCGAAGCTCGACGCGCTGTTCGCCTGAGCCCGGTCGCTCAGCCGCCGGTGAGCATCGCGAAGTAGCCGTCCTCGTACTGGGCGCGGTCGGCGTGATATCCGACGCGCTGGGGTGTCCCGTCCGGGGTGATCACCGTGCGTCCCGCCGCCGTGCCGTCCTGCCGCACAGCGACCCGTTCCTCGCGCTGGCTCACCGGGTTGACCCGGTCGAACACGACGGACGCGGCGAGCGTGTCCCACCAGTAGAGCGTGCCCGCGGCGATGCCCGCCGCGGCCTCCGGCTGGGTGAGGATGGCGTGCACGAGCCGCGCCTCCGGGGTCCGGCCCGTCCCGATTTTGTCCACAAAGGACTGTGTGACCGGGACGTCGTTCGTGGCGTCCAAGGGCGCGATGTCCACCCTGCCGGGCAGCTTCGCGAACACGCGCGCGGCGGACGCGGGATCCAGCCACATGTTGACCTCCTGGCTGCCGTCGAACTTCGCGGCGTCGGGGCCGTAGATGTTGCCGGGCACGCCGAACGCGCCGCCCATCACCGAAAGCCGGGAGATGCGCGCGGCGACGCCGGGCACGTCGAGTGCCTTCGCGACGTTGGTGAGCGGGCCGGTGGCCAGCACGACGACCGGGCGCGGTGCGGTGAGCACGGATCCGGCCAGCAGCTGCCAGGCCGGGAGTACCGACGGCCGGTCGGGGCGGTCACCGTCGCCGAACGCGGCGGTCAGCACCCGCTCGGTCCACGCGCGGCCCTCCAGCGGCTGCGGGTTGACGCCGGTGGGAGAGCCGTCCGCGACCGGGATCCCGCTCAGCCCGCAGCGTTCGAGTTCGGTCCGGACGTGGGTCAGTGCCCTGCCCGGCGTCCCCGAACCGTTGTTCGTCACGGTGACCGCGCGCAGGTCGATCCGGTGCTGTTTCTCCGCCTGGCAAAGGTAAGCCAGGGTCGCGGCGTCGTCGAAGTCCATGTCGCCGTCGAAGACGACCGGGACGGCGCCGTGCGCGGCGGATTCCGCGGCGGTGGCGGGGACAGCGCTGCTCACCGCGCACGCGAGCGCGGCGGCGAGCGCCACTCGCGTAAGTCGAGGAAAGATCATGACGTCACCGTAGCGAGAGAACGGCCGCGTGGTAATTGCTTTGACGTGCCCGCCGCTCAGCGGTCATTCTTGTCGGGCACCGCGGAAAGCACCGCGAGAAACCGAAGGGAGGAAACCATGCGGATCGGTCAAGCCACCGAACGGAAGACGGTTTCCTCCACCGAATGCTGATTTCGGTTCTGTAGACCCTTTTCCGAACTCTTCGCGCCCGCCCTGCGCTACCGGGGCAGGCCGCTGCGAAGAGCGCGGTCTGCGCACCCGCCCTGGGGAGGAGCGGTGTGCGCAGACCGCCCCTCACCTTCGTTCTGTGCGCTCCGTGGACCGCGAGGCACAATGGACAGATGCACCCTGCCACGGCGGCCGTCTCCGATCCGGTGCCCGGGTTGGCCGGCTTCGCCGCCGCTCTGCGCGAGGCGGGCGTGGCCTGCGACGCCCGGCGGGTGCAGGCGTATCTGACGGCCGTCTCCCAGATCGACGTCGCCGAGCCCGCCCAGCTGTACTGGGCGGGACGCCTGACGCTGTGCTCGGATCCCGACGACCTGCCACGCTACGAAGAGGCCTTCGCGCGCTGGTTCGCCCTCGATGCCCCGCCCCAGGGACGCTCCCGCACGCAAATGCCGCCTCGGACCACGATCGCCCCGCTGACCACGGATCCGGGCGGCGGCAGCGGATCCGGCGAGGGCCGCGACGAACTGCGTGTCGCGGCCAGCTCCCAGGAGATCCTGCGCCATCGCGACCTCGCCGAGCTGACCACGGCCGAACGCGAACACCTCCGCGAACTCCTCGCCACACTGCGGCCGGTGCTGCCGACCCGCCCGGCGGCCAGGAGAACACCGTCGCGACGCGGCAGGCTCGACGCGTCGCGCACCCTGCGTGCGATGCTCGCCACCGGCGGTGAGCCCGTAAAGCTACCGCGCACCCGCCGGGGTACTCGCACCCGGCGGGTCGTGCTGCTCATCGACGTCTCGGGGTCGATGAGCCCGTATGCGGACGCCTTGCTGCGCTTCGCCCACGTACTCACCCGGCACGCGCCGGCGGTGGTCGAGACGTTCACCCTCGGTACTCGCCTGACCCGGGTTTCGCGCCAGTTGCGGCAGCGGGATCCGGAACGCGCGATGCTCGCGGCGGGCACTTCCGTCCCCGATTTCGCTGGTGGCACAAGGCTTGGCGAGACATTGCGCGCGTTCCTCGACCGCTGGGGACAGCGCGGCGTCGCACGGCGCGCGGTGGTCACGGTGTTCTCCGATGGATGGGAACGGGGCGATCCGGCGTTGCTCCGGGAGCAGATGGCTCGGCTGCGCCGTCTCGCTCACGCCGTACTCTGGGTGAATCCGCATGCGGGACGTGCGGGCTACGCCCCGGTCCAGAGCGGGATCGTGGCCACGCTCCCGTACATCGACGGGCTGCTGGCCGGGCACAGCCTGGCCACCTTGGAACGACTGCTCGGGGAGATCGCCGATGCGTGACGTACTGGACGAGGTGTACCGCCGCTGGTCGGCGGGGGAGACGGTGGGGCTCGGCACCGTCGTGGCGACGTTCTCTTCGGCTCCACGCGCTCCGGGCGCGTCGATGGTCGTGGCGCCGGACGGCACCGTGGCGGGCAGTGTGTCCGGCGGGTGCGTCGAGGGCGCGGTGTACGAACTGGCTCAGGAGGTCGTCGCGGAGCGCAAACCCGTGCTGCAGCGCTACGGCGTCACCGACGACGACGCGTTCGCGGTCGGGCTCACCTGCGGCGGGATCATCGACATCTACGTCGAGCACGTGGACCAGCGGTCCATGCCCGAGCTCACCGAGGTCGTCGAGTCGGTCCGCGGCGGTGAGCCGGTCGCGGTGGTCACGGTCATCGAACACGAGCGGGCCGGACTGGTCGGTGAGCACATGGTGGTGTGGCCGGACCGGACGGCGGGCTCGCTCGGGTCGTCCCGGATGGACGACGCCGTCGCCGACGACGCGCGCGGCCTGCTCGCCAGCGGACGCACCGGCACCCTGCACTACGGGCCGGACGGCCAGCGCCGAGGCGAGGGCATGACAGTGTTCGTCAACTCCTTCGAGCCGCCGCCGCGGCTGCTCGTCTTCGGCGCGATCGACTTCGCCGCCGCGATGGCGAGGATGGGCGCCTATCTCGGCTACCAGGTTACGGTGTGCGACGCGCGCCCGGTGTTCGCGACCAGCAGCCGGTTCCCCGAGGCCCACGAGGTCGTCGTCGACTGGCCGCACCGGTACCTGACCGCGGAGGCCGAGGCGGGGCGGATCGACCAGCGCACGGCGATCGCGGTGCTGACCCACGACCCGAAGTTCGACGTGCCGCTGCTGGAGGTCGCGCTG
Source organism: Amycolatopsis sp. NPDC059027 (assembly GCF_042739735.1). NCBI lineage: Bacteria > Bacillati > Actinomycetota > Actinomycetes > Pseudonocardiales > Pseudonocardiaceae > Amycolatopsis > Amycolatopsis sp. NPDC059027. The sequence goes on from NZ_JBHYIK010000043.1 coordinate 37,795, forward strand.
CGGCTCGACGTCGGCTACGTCGGCGCGATGGGGTCGCGCAAGACCCACGACGACCGGTTCGCGCGGCTGCGCGAGGCCGGGATCACCGAGGCGGAGCTGGAGCGGCTCTCCTCGCCGATCGGGCTCGACCTCGGCGCCCGTACCCCGGAGGAGACCGCGGTTTCGATCGCCGCCGAGATCATCGCGCTCCGCTGGGGCGGTGGCGGGCGGCGGCTCGCCGAACTCTCCGGCCGCATTCACGGCTGACCCTGTCCGGCGTCGTTCCCGGCGGACGAGCGCCCGAATGTGGCATTGGGTGCGTTGGTCTGGGGTGTGACAAGGGCGTCCCTGGGTGCGGTGGATGCACCCAGGGCGTCCCTCGGACTTCCCTGCGCTCGCCGACTCCGTTCGCCCGGTGTGGGGGGGGGGGGGGGGCGCCGGGCGCGGCGGAGCGCGCACACGCGAGGGGGCGCGCGCG
>NZ_JBHYIK010000043.1:38261-80007 GCF_042739735.1 Amycolatopsis sp. NPDC059027
CGCTCCGATGCCGACGATGAACGTCCCGAACGGAGCGTTCGCGACACGCGCCCCGGGCCCACCGCATGCCGTGAAGGCCCCCTTCACCGCGCTCAACGCCGCGAAGGACCCCTTCACCACACCATCAAGCCCCGGGGAAAAGACCCACCAGCAAAGCCGCACCTCCGCACCTACCGAGAAAACCTCATTAGGGCGCATGAGCCACCCGCGGCCAGTAGCGTCGGGTCCTGACCCTATCCGGCGAACTCGCCCGGATCTTGAGCCGCGAATGCGGTTCTACAGCTTGAGTTTTCGCGCATGTGCGGAAATGGCTTCACTGCTGAAGAGTTCGGGACTTGTCCCCGCGCAGACGGCGTAGCACGCTCACGTGTGAGCCCGATCACCAGCGTGTGTGGCCGGACTTGGCCGTTCCCGAACCGGCCCGCCAGCCTCGCGCCCCGGCGGGCATTTTCTCTTGGAGGCCTGATGCGCATCACCGTCCATGTCGACGGCACGAGCTACACCGACGACGTCGAGCCACGCACCCTGCTCGTACATCACCTGCGTGAACGGCTCGGCAAGGTAGGGACCGTGGTCGGCTGCGACACCAGCAACTGCGGCGCCTGCACCGTCCATCTCGACGGGCACAGCGTGAAGTCCTGTTCGGTGCTCGCGGTCCAGGCGGACGGCTGCGAGGTCACCACCATCGAAGGACTGGCCCGTGACGGGCAGCTGCACCCGGTCCAGCAGGCGTTCCACGACAACCACGCCCTGCAGTGCGGGTTCTGCACGCCCGGCATGATCATGCAGTCGATCGACCTGCTCGCCGACAATCCCGACCCCGACGAGAAAGCCGTCCGCGAAGGCCTCGAAGGCAACCTCTGCCGTTGCACCGGTTACCAGAACATCGTCCGCGCGGTCCGCGACGCCGCCCACCACATGCGGCCCGGTGCCGGGCCGGAGGCCGAGCAGATCGCCGACGAGGCCGCACAGAGCGAAAAGTCCGCTCCGCACGTCGGCGTCGGTGGTGAATGATGACCGCCACGATCGAACCCGAGGTAGGAAAAGCGCGCCGCCGCAAGGAGGACGAGCGGCTCATCACCGGACGTACCCGCTGGACCGACAACATCACGCTGCCCGGCCTGCTGCACCTCGCCGTGCTGCGCAGCCCGCTGGCTCACGCGAGGATCGTCTCCATCGACACGTCCGAGGCGAAGAACTCTTCGGGCGTCATCGCCGTGTACACCGCGAAGGACCTGGACCCGGACGGCACGATCGGCATGCCCTGCGCGTGGCCGATCACCCCGGACATGGCCACTCCGCGGCGTCCGGTCCTGGCCGATGGCCAGGTGAACTTCGCCGGTGAAGGCGTCGCGGTCGTCGTCGCGCGCAGCGCCGCCGAAGCACGCGACGCGCTCGAGAAGATCGACGTCGACTACGACGAATTACCGGTCGTGCTCGACATGGAGGCCGCGCTCGCCGAGGGCGCTCCGCTCGTCCACGAGGATCTCGGCAGCAACCGCAACGCCGTCTGGGTCTTCGACTCGGCCGAGGCCGGCACCGGTGGCGACGTCGAGGAAGCACTGTCCACTTCGGACGTCGTGCTGAAGCGCCGGTTCCGCCAGCAACGCCTCGTCCCGGCGTTCATGGAACCCCGCGCGTGCGTGGTCGACCCGACCGGCCCGCACATCACGATGTGGTCGGCGACCCAGATCCCGCACATCCTCAAGACGATGTCGGCGCTGACGCTGGGCTTGCCCGAGCACAAGCTGCGGGTCATCGCCCCCGACGTCGGCGGCGGGTTCGGCGGCAAGATCGGCGTGCTGCCCGAAGAGATGATGGCCCTGCTCATCGCGAACAAGCTCGGGAAACCGGTGAAGTGGAACGAAACCCGGTCCGAGACGATGCTGGCCGCGCACCACGGCCGCGACCAGATCCAGGACATCACGATCAGCGCGAAGTCCGACGGCACCGTCACCGGGCTCAAGGTCGAGCTGCTCGCCGATCTCGGCGCGTACAACGGGCTCGTCGGGCCCGGCGTGCCGATCCTCGGCGCGTTCATGTTCAACGCGATCTACAAGATCCCGGCCTACCACTTCGCCTGCACCAACGTGTACACGAACACGACGCTGACCGACGCCTACCGCGGTGCCGGGCGGCCGGAGGCGACCTTCGCCATCGAGCGGATGATGGACGAGCTGGCCGCCGAACTGCGCATGGATCCCCTCGCCATCAGGGAAAAGAACTGGATCACCCACGAGGAGTTCCCGTACACCACGGTCGCCGGGCTGACCTACGATTCCGGTGACTACGAGGCCGCCACCGCGAAGGCGAAGGAGCTGTTCGACTACGACGGCCTGCGCGCCGAGCAGGAAAAGCGCCGTGCGGCAGGGGAAACCGTGCAGCTCGGCATCGGGATCTCGACGTTCACCGAGATGTGCGGGCTCGCGCCGTCCCGGGTGCTCGGCTCGCTGTCCTACGGGGCGGGCGGCTGGGAGCACGCGGCCATCCGGATGCTGCCCACCGGCAAGGTCGAGGTCATCACCGGCGCGTCCGCGCACGGCCAGGGGCACGAGACGGCGTGGAGCCAGATCGTCGCCGACCAGCTGGGCGTGGCGTTCGAGGACGTCGAGGTCGTGCACGGGGACACCCAGTCCTCGCACAAGGGTCTCGACACCTACGGTTCGCGGTCGCTGGTCGTCGGCGGGATCGCGATCGTCAAGGCCGCCGAGAAGGTGATCGCCAAGGCCCGGCCGGTCGCGGCGCACCTGCTCGAATGCGCCGAGGACGACCTCGAGTTCGCCGCGGGCAAGTTCACCGTGAAGGGCACGGACACCTCGACGTCCATTCAGGACATCGCGCTCGCCGTGTTCGCCGCGCACAATCTGCCCGACGGTATGGAACCTTCGCTCGACGCGGACGCGACGTTCGATCCGGAGAACTTCTCGTTCCCGCACGGGACCCACCTGTGCGCGGCCGAGGTGGACACCGAGACCGGGCAGGTCCGGCTGCGTTCCTACGTCTGCGTCGACGACGTCGGCGTCGCGGTCAACCCGCTGATCGTCGAAGGCCAGGTGCACGGCGGGCTCGCGCAGGGCATCGCCCAGGCGCTGTTCGAGGAGGCCGTGCACGACGAGGGCGGCACGCTCACCACCGGCACGTTCGCCGACTACCTGCTGCCATCGGCGGCGGACCTGCCCTCGTTCACCACCGCGCGGACCGAAACACCGTCGACGACGAATCCCTTGGGCGCCAAGGGGGTCGGCGAGGCGGGCACGATCGCCTCGACCCCGGCGGTGGTCAACGCCGTGGTCGACGCGGTGCGCCACCTCGGAGTGACCGACGTCGAAATGCCCATGAGCCCGATGCGGGTGTGGAGTGCCATCCAGGGAGGTGCCCAGTGATCCCGGCCCCGTTCGACTACGTCGCTCCGTCCACTGTGGATGAAGCGATCCGTGCCCTGTCCGAAGCGGGCGAGGACGCCAAGGTGCTGGCGGGCGGGCAGAGCCTGCTGCCGGTGCTGCGGATGCGGCTGGCCGCACCGTCCACAGTGGTCGATCTCGGGAAGATCGCCGAGCTCCGGGGAGTCCGTGAGGACGGCGGCTCACTCGTGGTCGGCGCCATGACCACGCACTACGACGTGCAGCGCGATCACCTGATCGCCGAGCACGCCGCGCTGGTCAAGGCCGCGACCGACACCGTCGCCGATCCGCAGATCCGGCACCGCGGCACGTTCGGCGGCGCGATCGCGCACGCCGATCCGGCGGGGGACCTGCTCGCCCCGGTGCTCGCGCTGGACTGCGAACTCGTCATCGCCGGTCCGAACGGGCGGCGGACGGTGCCCGCGGGCGAGTTCTTCCAGGACCTGTTCACCACCGCGCTGGCCCCGGACGAACTGCTCGTCGAGGTCCGCGTGCCCAAGCACACCGGCTGGCACGCGCACTACGCGAAGTTCAACCGGGTCGCGCAGGCCTGGTCGATGGTCGCGGTGGCGGTCACCGTCCGTGTCGACGGCGGCGGCATCGCCGAGGCCAGGGTGGCGCTCACCAACATGGGCGCGACCCCGGTGCGGGCCACCGCGGTCGAAGCGGCGCTCGTCGGCTCTCCGGCGACCGCCGACACGTTCCGGGCGGCGGCCGAGCACGCGGCCGAAGGCACGAACCCGGCATCGGACGGCAACGCCGACGCCGAGTTCCGGCGGCATCTCGCCCGCGTCCTGACCGGCCGGGCACTGGCCGCCGCGGTCGGCTGATGACGCACGTCGGGGCCACCTGCCCGTAAGGTGGCCTCGACGGCTCATCACAGCGGAACACGCAGAAGGAGGTCGGCTCGTGCGGCTCGACCACGAGTTCACCGTCCCGGCACCGATCGGGGAGGTCTGGCAGGCGGTCGTCGACCCGGAGCGGGTCGCCCCGTGCATGCCCGGCGCGACGCTCACGAAGGTCGAAGGGGACACCTTCAGCGGCACGGTGAAGGTCAAGCTCGGCCCGATCTCCTTGCTGTACAAGGGGACCGGCGAGTTCCTGGAGAAGGACGAGGCCGCGCGCAAGGTGGTCATCAAGGCCTCCGGCAAGGACTCCCGCGGCGCGGGCACGGCGGCCGCGACGGTCACGCTCACCCTCACCGAGGCCGAGGGCGGCACACACGGCGCCGTCGCCACCGACCTGGCCATCACCGGGAAGCCCGCGCAGTTCGGCCGCGGCATGATCGCCGAGGTCGGCGGCAAGATCCTGGACACCTTCGCCGGTTGTCTCGCGGAGAAGCTGGCCCCGGCCGCCGGGGACGCGGCCGAGAAGCCCGAAATCAAGGCCGTCCCCGATCCGGTGGCCGACCCCAAGACCGACGGCGCCAAGGCGGAGGCGCCGAAATCCGAGGCCCCGAAGGCCGCCACGGCCACCGCCGAGAAGCCGAAGCTGCACAGCGTCCCGCCCGCCGCCGAGACCGAGGCCATCGACCTGCTCGACTACGCGGGCCAGTCGGTGCTGAAGCGGCTCGCGCCGGTGCTCGCGGCCGTGGTGGCGTTCGTCGGGGTGTTCGCGATCGTGCGGCGCCTGCGGCGAAAGTCATCGTCTCGGTAGGTCTATACCCGCCGCCGATTCGGACACTTCACCCGTACCGGCGACGCTCCCGACATCGACCGGCTACGCTGGGCGACCTCGCCGGCCTATCTTGCGCAGGGGGAGCGTCGCGATGCAGGGAGCCGTCTCCCAGGGAACGCGGTCCGCGTGGCCCGGCTGGCCAGGCCGGTGGGCGATGTGGTCGGCCGCGCGGCCCCGCTGGATCGCCTACGCGGTGACCTGCGAAACCGTGGCCGCGGGCGCGATGGTGCTCGCGCTGGTGACCGGATTCGGCGGTGCGGTCCGGCCGGTGTGGTTCGCGGCGCTGGTGGCGCTCGGGATCGCGCAGGCGGAGATGTCCCGCCGGATCGAGCGGCTGCGCCGGTGGATGAGCGGCCAGACGCACATCAACGTGACCTCCGTCTGGTACCTCGCCGGCGCGGTACTGCTCCCGCCCGGCTGGGTCGCGTTGCTGGCCGTGGCGCTGTACGTGCACTTGTGGCTGCGGGTGTGGCGGCACGTACGCAGCCGCCCGGCGCATCGGTTCGCGGCCAGCACGGCGTGGGCGATGCTGTCGTGCTTCGCCGCCTCCGCCTCGTTGACGGTGACCGGACTCGACAGCGCACCGCTGGAAACCTGGCGAGGCGTCGGCGCGCTCGTGCTCGCGGCCGTGGTGTTCGAGCTCGTCAACATCGCGCTGGTGGCGGCGGGCATCTACCTCTACACCAGCAAACCGTCGCTGGCCGATCTCATCGGCACTCGCGAGGACAACGCCTTCGAGCTCGCGACGCTGTGCCTCGGCGGGCTCGTCGCGCTCGCGCTCGTCGTGCAGCCCGTGCTGATCGTGTGCGCCATCGCCCCGCTGCTGTTGCTGCACCGGTATCTGCTGCTCAAACAACAGCTTCAGGTCGCCGCGGTCACCGACGAGAAGACCGGCCTGCTGAACACGGCGGGCTGGCACAAACGTGCCACCCGTGAGTTCGCCAGGGCCCGGCGGCGCGGGGCGAGCGGGGGTTTCGCGGTCCTCATGATCGATCTGGACCACTTCAAACGGATCAACGACACCTACGGCCACCTCACCGGGGACGACGTCCTCGCCGAGGTGGCCGTCGCGATCACGGGATCGGTGCGGGCGAGCGACACCGTCGGCCGTTTCGGTGGCGAGGAGTTCGTCGTGTTGCTGCCCGCGGTCGGCGGCGTCGACGTGCTCGGCATCGCCGAACGGATACGGGCCACCATTGGCGCGCTGAACGTGGTGATCTCCAGCGGCGCCGGGACGATCCACATCGGCGAGCTGTCCGTCTCCGTCGGCGTCGCCTACTATCCCGGCGCCGGGGACACGCTCGACTGCGTCCTCCGCGCCGCCGACGAAGCGCTCTACCGGGCCAAAGACGCGGGCCGCAACCGCGTCGCCCTCTGACCGCCGGTGTGACCCCCGACTCGAAATACCGCGCGATCCCGGCCGTTGAACCGGATATGACGGAGCACGAGACGGACGTGGTGGTCATCGGGGCCGGACAGGCCGGGCTTTCCGCCGCGTATCACCTCCATCGCTCCGGATTCCGCAACGAGAGCGGGTTCGTCGTCCTCGACCACGGCGACCGCGCGGGCGGTGCCTGGCAGTACCGCTGGCCGTCGCTCGTTCTCGGCAAGGTGCACGGCCTCTACGACCTGCCGGGCATGACGCTCGGCGTCCCGGATCGCTCGCGGCCCGCGTCCGAGGTCGTGTCCGAGTACTTCGAGCGTTTCGAGAAGACCTTCGATCTGCCCGTGCGGCGCCCCGTCGACGTCCAGTCGGTGACCCGGGACCGCGAACGGCTCGTCGTCGCCAGTGCCACCGAGACCTGGGCCGCCCGTGCCGTCATCAACGCGACCGGCACCTGGGACAAGCCGTTCTGGCCGCACTATCCGGGCCAGGAGACGTTCGCCGGGCGTCAGCTGCACACCGCGGACTACACCGGCGCCGAGGACTTCCGTGGCAAGCGGGCGCTCGTCGTCGGCGGTGGGGCCTCGGCCGTCCAGCTGCTCATGGAGATCGCCCCGGTCGCCGCCGCGACGCGCTGGGTTACGCGGCGTCCGCCAGTGTGGCGGGACGAACCGTTCAGCGAGGATTGGGGCCGCAACGCCGTTGCCAAGGTCGAACACCGCGTGCGGGCCGGGTTGCCACCGGAGAGCGTCGTCAGCGTGACCGACCTGGCGCTCACCCCCGAGGTCCGCCAGGCGCAGGCTGACGGAATCCTCGACCGGCATCCGATGTTCGACCATCTCACGCCCGGCGGCGCGGTCTGGGCGGACGGCACCCGCTTCGACGCCGACGTCATCCTCTGGGCCACCGGTTTCCGTGCCGCGCTCGACCATCTCGCCCCGTTGCACCTGCGTGCGCCCGGCGGCGGGATCGAGGTCGAGGGCACCCGCGTGGTCGTGGAACCGCGGCTGCATCTGGTCGGGTACGGGCCGTCGGCGAGCACCGTCGGGGCCAACCGCGCGGGCCGCGCGGCTGTCCGCGAAGTGCGGGCGTTACTCGGCCAATCAGCGGTGCCGTCGTTGACACGCAGTGCGTGAAGCTGCGCGAAGACCACCCGTAATGGTCTGTTCCACTCACTGCATTCGGTGTTAACTGGCTCACACAACGTCGTCGATCGACGCATAGGGGGCCAGATGCCGTCCTTCAGATGGGTTATCAGACTCTTTCCGGTGACATCGCTCGCGGTGGCTGCCGCGATGGTCGTGCCCACCCCGGCGGGCGCCGCCGGGGCCGCCGCGGGCCTGGCGAAGGTGTGGCCGACTCCCCAGCAGGTGACGTCGCGGCCGGGCCAGGTCACCATCCCGCGCACCGTCGTCGAGGTCACCGGCCGGGACACCGATCCTTCCGCGCTCGCGGTGGTGGAACAGGTGCTCCGCTCGGCGGGCGCGAGCACCTTCGTCAAGATCACCGACGGTGACCAGGCCGCCCAGACGGCACGCGAGCGCGGCGGGCTCGTGGTGTTCGTCGGCGGTCCCACCGAGAGCAAGGCGACCGCGCAGGCGCTCGCCGCGCTCAAGGTGGACGGGCCGGAAGGCCTGCCGCGCGGGGGCTACGTCCTCGCCGCGGACCGCGGTGTCATCGCACTGTCCGGTGTGGACACCACTGGAACGTTCTACGCCGCGCAGTCGATGCGTCAGCTCTTCGCCGGTGGCAAGAGCGGCGCGTTCACCATGCGGGACTGGCCGGCGGCGCCACTGCGCGGTGTCATCGAGGGCTTCTACGGCGCGCCGTGGTCGCACAACGATCGCTTGGCACAGCTGGATTTCTACGGCCGCACCAAGCAGAACATCTACGTCTACTCGCCCAAGGACGACCCGTATCTGCGGGCCCGCTGGCGTGACCAGTACCCGCCCGACCAGCTCGCCCTGATCTCGCAGCTGGTCTCCCGCGCCACCGCGAACCACGTCGAGTTCACCTACGCGCTCTCGCCGGGGCTCTCGGTGTGTTACTCCTCGGACGCCGACGCGGCGGCGCTCGTCTCGAAATTCCAGTCCCTGTGGGACATCGGGGTCCGCTCGTTCTCGATCCCGCTCGACGACATCTCCTACACGCGCTGGAACTGCGACGCCGACGCCGCGAAGTTCGGCACCGGCGGCGCGGCCGCGGGCGCCGCGCAGTCGTTCCTGCTCAACCGCGTGCAGAAGGACTTCATCGCCACGCATCCCGGCGTCGAGCGGCTGCAGATGGTCCCGACCGAGTACTACGACGTCGACGACTCGCCGTACAAGACCGCGTTGCGTACCCAGCTCGACCCGGCCGTGCTCGTCGAGTGGACCGGGGTCGGCGTGGTCGCCAGCCAGATCACCGAAAAGCAGGCACAGCAGGCGAAAGCGGTGTTCGGGCACGACATCCTGATCTGGGACAACTACCCGGTCAACGACTACATCACCGAGCGGCTGCTCCTCGGCCCGTACATCGGGCGTGAGCCCGGCGTCGCGAAGCTCATGTCCGGCATCACCGCGAACCCGATGGTGCAGGCGGAGGCCTCGAAGATCGCCGAGTTCACCTCGGGGAACTTCCTGTGGAATCCGGCGAGATACGATCCCGACGCCTCGTGGGCGGCGGCCGTCGCCGATCTCGGCGGAGCGGCGGCACCGGCGCTGAAAGTGTTCGCGGAGAACAACTTCTCGAGCCTGCTGGCCCGTCTCGACACCGGGAAACCGGATCTGGACTCGCCGGTGCTGCGCCCGCTGCTGAGCGCGTTCTGGACGGCGCTGGACAACAAGAACCCGTGGGACGCGGCGGCGAAACTCGACCGCTACCTCGCCCTGATGACGGCCAACCCGGCCGATCTGCGGCGCGGGATGGCGTCGAATCCGAAGTTCCTCGCCGAGGTCGGGCCCTGGCTCGACCAGGTCGGGTTCTACGGCCAGGCAGGGCAGCACGCGGTGAAGATGCTGATGGCGCAGTACGTCGGGGACGGCCAGAAGGCGTGGGCCGAACGCGGCGAGCTGGTCGCGGCGCTGCAGAAGGCGCGGGACATCCGCGTCCAGACCGCGCGCGGCCCGCGGAACCCGAGTTCCTGCACCGCGGTGTGCGTCCCGTTCCTGAACTCCGCGCTGGCCGCCGCGGACCGCTGGTTCGGGCTGCCCGGCGTTCGGCCGCTGCCGGTGACGACGCTCGGTACCTACACCGACAACGGGCCCGAGCGCATGGTCGACGGTGACCCCGACACGTACTACTGGAGTGACGGGCCGCCGGGGCTCAACGACGCGGTCGGCGTCGATCTCGGTGCCGCGCAGCCGGTGTCCCATGTGGACGTTCTGATGGGCAAGCCCACCAGTCCCGCCGACTTCGTCCACAGTGGAGTGCTGGAGTACTCGTCCGACGGTGAGCACTGGACGGTGTTGCAGGTCGTCGCGCAGCCGACGCTCTCGGCCGACTTCCCGGCCGGGGCCAAGGCCCGCTTCGTGCGGGTGCGCTCGACCGGGACGCAGATCAACTGGGTTGTGACCCGGGAGTTCACCGTTTCCGTCCCCGGCACGCCGAAGTACACGGTGTCCGGCACCCCGGCGGGGACGAAACTCGAAGCGGCGGCCGACAACAACGCGGATTCGGTGTACACGGCGGGCTCCGCGCCAGTCGCCGGTGACGCGCTCGTGGTCACCGCCGCCTCGGCGAAACCGCTCGTCAAGGTCGTCGTGCTGGCCGTCGAATCCGGCGCCGGTGCGGACGTGCAGGTCGCCGACGCGGCGGCGCCGGGCGGCTGGCGCACGATCGGCAGGCTCGACGGGCGCTACGCCGAACTGCCCGCCCGTGGTGCCGTGACCGACCGGGTCCGTCTCTTGTGGACACCGGGCACGGTCGCCCCGAAGATCGCGGAGGTGGTTCCCGTCTTCGCACGTTAGCCACTTCTTGGCGCTGCTCCCCGCTCATCGGAACATCGATGGGCGGGGAGTCCTGTATACGGAGCGTATCTGGACCGTTTCACCTTCGTTCGCCGGTTGCCAATGTCCGGTAATGACCATTAAGGTTCCGTTTTAGTTAGGAAACTTTCCTAACAGTAAACGCCGCAGGTCCTATCCGCCCAGCTCGTCCGGTATTCCAGGAGCGCGACGTGTCCTCTTCCCGATCCCGAACCCTGCTCAGGCTGGCGCCCGCGGCTGCCGCGGTCGTGCTCGTGCCCGCCGCCCTGAGCGCCACCACCTCGTCAGCGGCCGCGGCCGACACCCTGCTCACCAAGGGAAAGCCGACAGCCACCTCCACCATCGAGAGTGCGTCGTACTCCGGCGACAAGGCCGTGGACGGCGACACCAAGACCCGGTGGGCGAGCGTCGAGAGCGCCGATCCGCAGTGGCTGCGCATCGACCTCGGTCAGCCGTCCACAGTGCACCGCGTGCGGTTGAACTGGGAGGCCGCGTACGCGAAGAAGTACCGCATCGAGATGTCCGACGACGGTACGAACTTCCGCACCGTGGCCACGATCGACAACGGCGACGGCAAGATCGACGATCTGCCGGGGCTCACCGGGCACGGCCGTTACCTGCGCTTCGTCGGTGTCCAGCGGGCGACCAGCTACGGCTACTCGCTCTGGGAACTCGAGGCCTTCGGCACTCCGGACTCCACCGGTGACACCCAGGCGCCGAGTACCCCGGCCGGGCTGACCGCGGGGGAGGTCACCACCTCCAGTGCGGCGCTGAATTGGACCGCGTCGACCGACAACGTGGGCGTCGCCGGCTACGACATCCTCCGCGACGGCAAGGTCGTCGCCAGCTCGGAGACCACGTCGTACAACGACACCGGCCTGACACCCGACACGTCCTACACCTACTCCGTGCGGGCACGCGACGCCGCGGGCAACACCTCGGCGGCGAGCGCCGGCGTCACGGTGCGGACGAAGACGGGCAGCGCGTCGGGATTCGTCCTCGCCGCGGCGGGCGACATCGCCGAGCAGTGCACCGCGTCGAGTTCGAGCTGTGTGCACCCGAAGACCGCCAAGCTGGTCGAGCAGATGAACCCGGCCGCGGTGATCACCATGGGCGACAACCAGTACGACGACGCGCACCTGTCGGACTTCCAGAACTACTTCGACAAGACCTGGGGCAGGTTCAAGGACAAGATCCACCCGATCCCGGGCAACCACGAGGGCTACGACAGCCCGAAGAACCAGGGCTACAAGGACTACTTCGGCAAGATCGCGACCCCGAACGGCAAGACGTACTACAGCTGGGAAATGGGGAACTGGCACTTCATCGCGCTGGACTCCAACGAGTTCGCCCCGCCGGACGATCTCGCGGCCAACGCGGAGTCCGCGCAGCTGACCTGGCTCAAGCAGGATCTGGCCAAGAACACCAAGGGCTGCGTCGCCGCGTACTACCACCACCCGCGGTTCAGCTCGGGTGACCACGGTGACCAGAAGGGCAGCGCGGAGCTGTGGAAGCTCCTGGCGGCCAACAAGGTCGACCTGGTGCTCAACGGCCACGACCACCACTACGAGCGGTTCAACCCGCAGAACGCGGACGGCAAGGCCGACCCGGCCGGTCCGGTGGAGATCCTCGGCGGCATGGGCGGGGCGCACCTCTACCCGATCCACTCCGCGCACCCGACCACGGCGAAGCTGATCGGCGGCACCTACGGCGTGCTGAAGCTTTCGATGACCGACACCAGCTTCCAGAGCCAGCTTCTTGGCGTGGACGGCAAGGTCCTCGACAGCAGCCCGACCTACACCTGCCACTGATCGGGGCCGCGGATGTACATCGCGACAAGCCGTAGTTCGGACGCCGCTTCGGGTGTCACCGCCGAGGCCGGCCGCACGCCCGCGCTGCGCAGGGTGTCCGCCAACGTGGTGGCGCTCGGCATGGTCAGCCTGGTCACCGACATCTCCTCGGAGATGGTCACCGCGGTGCTGCCGCTGTACCTGGTGCTCGGGCTCGGGCTCAACCCGCTGCAGTTCGGGTTGCTCGACGGCCTCTACGCCGGGGCGACCGCGGTGGTGCGGTTGCTCGGCGGGCACGTCGCCGACCGATGGCGGCGGCTCAAGGCGGTGGCCGGGTTCGGCTACGGCTTGTCCGCGGTGTGCAAGCTCGGCCTGCTGGCGGCCGGTTCGTCGGTGGCCGCGATCGGCGCGGTGCTGGCCGCGGACCGCACCGGCAAGGGCCTGCGGACGGCACCGAGGGACGCGCTGATCTCACTGAGCAGTGACCCGGCGACGCTGGGCCGGTCGTTCGGGGTGCACCGGGCGATGGACACGGTCGGGGCGTTCCTCGGGCCGCTGGTCGCGATGGCGGTGCTGTGGTTGTCGCTCGGCAACTACCAGGCGGTGTTCTTCACCAGCTTCTGCATCGCCGCCATCGCGGTGCTGCTGCTCGGGTTGTTCGTCCGGGATCGGAAGAGCCCGCCCGAGGTACTCCCTACCGCCGAGGGCACATCAGCGCAGTCCGAGCGGGTCCGTACCTCGGTGCGGGCCGCGTTCGGCCTGCTGCGGGACGCGCCGTTCCGGCGGATCTCGATCTGGGCGGCGCTGCTGGGCCTGGTCACGATCGGCGACTCGTTCGTGTACCTGGTCCTGCAGCGCCGGTGGTCGGTCGAGCCGCAGCTGTTCCCATTGCTGCCGCTGGGCACCGCCGGGGTCTTCCTGCTGCTGGCGGTGCCACTGGGCAGGCTCGCCGACCGGGTCGGCCGGTGGGCGGTGTTCCTGGCCGGGCACGTCGCGCTGGGCGCGGCGTTGCTGATCCTCGCCGGGCCGACCGGCGGGATCTGGATCGCCGTGTGCGCGCTCGCCCTGCACGGCGCGTTCTACGCGGCGACCGACGGGGTGCTGATGGCCGCCGCCGGCCCGTTGTTGCCCACCGGGCTGCGGGCGACCGGGATGGCGGTGATCCAGACCGGGCAGGCGGTGGCCAGGATGGCCTCGTCCGTCCTTTTCGGACTGGCGTGGACGGTGTGGGACCTGCGGCCGGCGGTGTTCGTCGCGGCCGGGGTGTTGCTCGTGGCGGTGCTCGCCGCCGCGGTGGTCAAGCCATGGGCGGTGCGCGCGTGAAGAAGATCCTCCTCGCCGTGGTGGGTGTGCTGGTCCTGGCCGGTGCCGCGGTCGTGTTCGTGGTGAACGCCAGGGCGGGCGACGGCGGCACGAACGCCGTGCCGGTGGTGACCGGCCAGCCGATGACGTTGTCGCCGGGACGGCTGTTGTTCCGCAACACCGCGCCCGGCCCCGACTCGGGGAAGCTGGCGTCGGTACCGCTCGCGACGCCGGACGCGCCTCGTCAGGTCGGTGACCTGCGCTGCGACCGCGTCGCCGTGGCGGCGGGGACCGGCGTGTGCCTCGCCGTGCACCCCGACGTGCTCCCGGCGGTGAGCGACGTGATCGTGCTCGACGACAAACTCGGCGTCAAGCACAAGGAGACGCTGCCGGGCACGCCGAGCCGGGCCCGGGTGTCGCCGGACGGCAAGTTCGTCTACTGGACCCTGTTCGTCACCGGTGACTCCTATGCCGCGCAAGGGTTTTCCACCCGCGCCGGGGTGTACGAGGTCGAGACCGGAACCCTGGTGAAGACGATCGAAGAGCTCGCGGTGTTCGTCGGCGGCCAGCGCTATCTCGCCGCGGACGTCAACTACTGGGGCATCACGTTCGCCCCGGACGGGAACCGGTTCTACGCGACGCTCGGATCCAAGGGGCAGACTCACCTGATCGAGGGCGACTACCAGCGCTATCGCGGGAAGTCGTTGCGGGACAACGTCGAATGCCCATCCCTTTCGCCGGACGGTAAGCGGATCGCGTTCAAGAAGAAGGTGTCCGAAGGCGTATGGCGGCTTTCGGTGCTCGACCTCGCGAGCATGCGGGAGACACCGCTGGCCGAAACCCGCAGCGTCGACGACCAGGCGCTGTGGCAGGACTCCTCGACCATCCTTTATGGACTCGCCAAGCCGGACGGCGGTTCGGACATCTGGTCCGTGCCCGCCGACGGCTCGGGCGCGCCCCGGTTGCTGGTGGCGGGCGGGGCCTCGCCCGCCGTGGTGAGCTGACGGCGAACTCGCGTGATCAGCCGCGTATCTCGCGTGATTGCGTGGAGATCTCGCGTGATCAGGGGCGGAGGTAGCGGATCTGGGCGTCCTTGCCGACGTCGCGGGTGGGGCGGCCGGTGAGGTGGGACGGGACGCCGACCTCCCACCAGGCGCCCGCTTCGGTCCATTTCCGTGGCTGGGTCTTGACCACGACGACGGCGGGGCGTTGCCCGGCGACGGCGGCCTCGCGGGCTTTCGCGTAGGCCGAGCGGACGTCGTCGAGCGAGACCGCCGGGAAGACCGCGCAGCCCAGTGCGGCGGCGTGCGCGGCGAAGTCCACTCGCGGTGGTGCCTCGGCCGAAGACCGGCAGTCGGCGTAGAAGTTGTTGAACGGGGCTCCGCCCTGTCCTTCCTGGAGGCGCGCGATGACGGCGTACCCGTCGTTGTCGCAGACGACGGCGACCAGCGGATGGCCCGCGAACGCGGCCGAGAACAGCTCGGAGTTCAGCATCAGGTACGACCCGTCCCCGAGCAGGGTCGTCACCAGCCCGCCGGTGTGCCCGATCGCGGCGCCCCAGGCGCCGGACAGTTCGTAGCCCATGCACGAGAACCCGTATTCGACGTCCATGCTGACGGTGCCGGATCCGCGCCACCCGCCGATCAGCTCGCCCGGTAACCCGCCGGACGCCGTCATCACGTAGTCCGACGGCGCGGACAGCTCGTTCACCGTGCCGACCACCTGGGCGTAGCTCGGCGCGCCGTCGCCGTCCGGAGTTCGCAGCGTGTCGATGTGCGCGTCCCAGCGTGCGCGTTCCTCCGCCGCCCGCGCTGTCCACTGTGGATCGACCTGCCAGCTTTCCAGCTGCGCCGCCAGATCCGCGAGCCCGGCGTCGGCGTCACCGACGACGGCCAGCGCGCCGTGCTTGACCGCGTCGAACCTCGCCGCGTTCACGGTGATCAGCCGGACGTCGGGGGAGAACAACGTCCACGACGCCGTCGTGAAGTCCTGCAACCGGGTACCCACGGCGAGCACGACGTCGGCTTCGGCCGCGAGGGCGTTCGCCGAAGCCGAGCCGGTGATCCCCAGCGGTCCGGCGTGCAGCGGATGATCGTGCGGGACGAGCGTGCGCCCGGCCGTCGTCTCGGTGACGGGAATGCCGTGCCGCTCGGCGAAGTCCAGTGCCCGCTTCCCGGCGCCGGAGTACCGGACGCCGCCGCCCAGCACCAGCAGCGGCCGCCGGGCCGCGCGCAGTGTCGCGGCGGCGGAGGTGAGGGACCGCCGGTCCGGCCGGGGCCGCAGCGGCCGATGGGTGACCGGTTCGAACAGCGCCTCCGGGAAGTCGTAGGTCTCCGCCTGGACGTCCTGCGGCAGCGCGAGCGTCACCGGACCGCAGTCGGCAGGATCGGTGAGGATCCGCGCGACCTGTGGCAGTGTCGAGAGCAACTGTTCGGGCCGGATGATCCGGTCGAAGTACCGGCTCACCGCGCGGAACGCGTCGTTGACGGTCGCCCCGGGATCGCCGAAGTGCTCGACCTGCTGCAGCACCGGGTCCGGGGCGCGGCTGACGAACGTGTCGCCCGGCAGCAGCAGCAACGGCAGCCGGTTGGCGTGCGCGACCCCCGCCGCGGTGACCATGTTCAGTGCCCCCGGCCCGATCGACGACGTCGCGACGCCGACCTGGCGCCGATGCGTCGCCTTCGCGTAGCCGACCGCAGCGAGCGCCATGCCCTGCTCGTTGTGCCCGCGCCAGATGGGGATCTCGTCGCGATGCTCCTCCAGCGCGGTTCCGAGCCCGAGCACGTTGCCGTGCCCGAAGATCGCGAACACGCCGCCGAACAGCGGAACTTCGCGCCCGTCCAGGGTTTCCGAACGTTGCGCGAGCATCCAGCGCACGAGTGCCTGTGCTGTCGTGAGTTTCACCGGACGATCCCTTCGTGGCTCGTCACCGGGCACCGCGGGTCGAGGTCCTGCGCCGCCCAGGTGTCGCGGACCCAGCCGTGCGCCGGGTCGTCGCAGAACGCCATCGACCGCTCCTCGGCCGGGCCCGCCAGGACGTTCAGGTAGTACATCGGATAGCCCGGCGCGGCGACGCAGGGCCCGTGGTAGCCGCGGGGGATGAGGAAGACGTCGCCGTCGCGCACCGCGACGTCCTCGTCCAGCGCACCGTCCGAAGTGTACGTCCGGTGCAGCCCGAACCCTTCCCGCGAAGGAGTGACCCCGTCCCGCCCAGCGATGCGGAAGTAGTAGATCTCCTCGTTCAGGACCTCGCATTCGGTGGCCTCGTCGTGCTTGTGCGGTGGATACGAGGACCAGTTCCCGCCGGGCGTGATCAGTTCGCACGCGTTGAGCTTGTCCGCGTGCTCCCAGACGCCGGGAACGCCGAAGTTGGTGACCTGCCGCGTCGCCTGCCCCGCCCCGCGGACCTCGACCGGTACGTCCTCCGCCGGGCCGTATCGCGGGGTGAGACGCCGGGTGCACCGAGCCATCGGCAGCGCGACCTCCAATCCGTCTACACTGGACAGCCTTACCTCGGCATCCCGTGGTACGTAAGCGAAATCCGTGACGCGGGTGAATACCGAGTCGCGTCCGGCCAGCTCGAACACCTCGCCGTCGACCCGGACCGTGCCCGAGCCCGCCAGCGGGAGGACGAACGCCTCGAACTCACCGGTGTGCACCACGCGTGACTCACCAGGAGCGAGCGCGAGCACGCGCAGCCCGGTATAGGTCCAGCCCGCCGAATCCGGGGTCAGCCGGACCTGGTCGGCGCCGTCCGAGAGGGTCCCCATCCGGCGGTGGAGTTTGCTCACTTCGCGGCCTCCAAGAGTTTCGCGGCGGCCGCCACGGCGGCGCCGACATCACCATCGGGCGGGTAGAGCAGCGTGCGGCCCACGACGAGACCGCGGACGACCTCGTGCCGCACCGTCCGGCCCCAGGCCGCGAGATCCTCGGCAGGGTCGGGCGAGGGCGCGCCGCCGAGCACGACCACCGGCAGCGTCGTCGCGCCGAGCACCGCGGGGTCGTCGGTCGAGGGCAGCTTCAGCCAGGTGTAGGCCGAGGTCACCCCGATCCCGGACGCCACTGTCACCGCGCGGGCCAGCGACGCGGTGTCGGTCTGCAGCACCAGCCTCCCGGTGTCGCTCTGGCTGTAGGGGAGCGGCTCGACCATGGCCATCAGCCCGTAGGCGGCGAGTTCGGTGACCGCCTCGGCGCAGGCCTGCAGTGTCGGCACGGTGCCGCGGTCGGAATCGACGAGGCGCAGCAGCATCTTGCCGCCGTCGAGCCGGGAGTCCATGAGCGACCGCGCGTCGTACCCGGTGAACCGGTCGTCGATCTCCCATTCCGCGCCCGCCAGTCCGCCCCGGTTCATCGAGCCGATCACGATCTTGTCGTGCAGTGCGCCGAGCAGCAGCAGTTCTTCGACGATGTCCGGGGTGCCGAGGATCCCGTCGACCGCCGGGTTCTCGAGCGCGACGAGCAGGCGTTCCAGCAGCGACCGCCGATCGGCCATCGCGGTGGGGTCACCGCCGACGCCGAGCGCACCGCGCGCCGGGTGATCGGCCGCGACCAGGAACAACGTGCCCCGCTCGGACAGCAGGTTCGGCCGTTTCCGCCGGGCCGCGTACGCCTGGCGTACCGCCTCGGGATCGGTGGCCCGCGTCCGCAGCAGCTCACGCCAGCGTTCGTCGGTCAGCACGGACTCCGCCGACGTACTCCCTTCCGCGGAGGCGGCATCAGAAACAGTCACGACAACAACTCCTCGATCTCGTGCGCGGTAGGCATCGCGTCGGCGCAGGCCAGCCGGGAGGCGACCAGCGCGCCCGCCGCGTTGGCGTAGGTCGCGATACGCACCGGATCCCAGCCGGACAGCAGTCCGTGGATCACCGCCCCGCCGAACCCGTCCCCGGCGCCGAGGCCGCACACGACCTCGACTCGCTGGGGCGGCACGGTCCACCGGCCCTCCGCGGTCGCCACCAGAACCCCGTCGGCACCCTTCTTGATCACCGCCAGCGTGACACCCCTGGCCAGCATGCGCGAGGCCGCTTCGTCGGGGTCGGCGGTCCCGACGGCGACCTCGGCCTCGGCGCGGTTCCCGACCGCGACGCTCACGTGGCTCAGCATCCACCCGATCTCGGCCCGCGCGGTTTCGACGTCGGGCCAGAACATCGGCCGGTAGTCCAGATCCAGCACGGTGTGCTCGCGACGCCCGCGGTGCTCCAGCATCTTGCGCTGCGTCGTCCGCGCCGGTTCGGTGGAGACGCCCGTCCCGGTGACCCACAGCAGCGGCACCGACTCGACGACCTCCCAGGGCACCTCGTCCTCGGTGATCGTGAGATCGGGCGCGATCGGGGAACGGTAGAACAGCAGCGGTGGATCGGCGGGCGGGTTCAGTTCGCAGAACACCACCGGTGTCTGCAGTTCCGGCGACGTCCCGACGTACTCGGGTGAGACGCCGAAACCGGACAACGCTTCTCGCACGTAGCCGCCGAAGCCGTCCGGCCCGACCTTGGTGAGCACGGCGGTGCGGCGGCCGAGCCGGGCGGCCGCGACCGCGACGTTGGTCGCGGTGCCGCCGAGCGACTTGGCGAACGTCGACACCCCCGTCAGCGGCACCCCGCTCTGCTCGGGGTAGAGGTCCACCCCGACCCGGCCGACGGTCAGCGCCTCCAGTCTCATGTGGACTCCACCTGCCGCAGTTCGTGTTCCAGCGCTTCGAGTTCCGCGCCGCCCGCCATCTGCCGCGTCAGCTCCGGCAGGGTGATATCGGCTTTTTCGTACGAACCCAGCGCCGCGCCCCGCTTGAGCAGGAGGAACCGATCGCCGACCGGATAGGCGTGGTGCGGGTTGTGCGTGATCAGCACGACGCCGAGGCCGCGGTCCCGTGCCTGCGCGACGTACTTGAGCACGACCCCGGCCTGTTTGACGCCGAGCGCGGCGGTCGGCTCGTCGAGGATCAGGACCTTCGCGCCGAAGTACACCGCACGGGCGATCGCGACGCACTGCCGTTCGCCGCCGGAGAGCGTGCCCACCGGCTGCTCGACGTCCCGCAGATCGATGCCCATGTCGGCCAGCGCCTTCTTCGTCGTCTCGCGGCCCTTCCTCCGGTCCAGCGCCCGGAACGGGCCGAAGCCGACGGTCGGTTCCGAGCCGAGGAAGAAGTTCCGCCAGACGCTCATCAGCGGGACGACGGCGAGGTCCTGGTAGACCGTCGCGATGCCCCGGTCCAGCGCCTCGCGCGGGGAGGCGAACCGGACCGGCCGGCCCTCCACTGTGTACTCGCCGTGGTCGTGCTGGTGCACCCCGGCGAGGATCTTGATCAGCGTCGACTTGCCGGCGCCGTTGTCGCCGAGCACGCAGGTGACCTCGCCCGCATTGACCACAGTGGACACGTCACGCAGCGCGATGACGCTGCCATAGGTCTTGCCGACGTCGGTGACTTTGATGAGATTCATCGCCGTACCCTCTCCGCGCGACGCCGGAAGGCGTTGTTGACCAGGACCGCGGCGAGCAGCATCACGCCGAGGAAGAGCATGAACCAGTCGCTGTCCCAGCGGGCGAACACGATGCCCTGCCGGGCCATGCCGAAGATCAGCGCGCCGATCGCGGCGCCGATCGCCGAGCCGAAGCCGCCGGTGAGCAGGCAGCCACCGATCACCGCGGCGATGATGTACTGGAACTCCAGCCCGATGCCCTGGTTGGCCTGGACGCTGGCGAAGCGCAGGATGTTGATCGAGCCGACCAGCCAGGCCGCGAGCGCGGTGGTCATGAACAACAGGATCTTCGTGCGCACCACGGGCACGCCGACCGCGCGCGCACTGGCCGCCGACCCGCCGACCGCGAAGATCCAGTTCCCGAACCGGGTGCGGACCAGCAGCCACGCGGCCACCAGCGCGAACCCGATCCACCACACGATGGAGATCTGGAACGGTGTACCGCCGATGTCCACAGTGGACGCGAAGACGAAACCGGAGGACGCGTAGCCGTCGGCCGAGCGCATTCCCGACACCTGCACGGTGCCGGTGACCAGCCGGGTCACGCCGAGGTTGAGGCCCTGCAGGGCGAGGAAAGTGCCGAGCGTGACGATGAAGCTCGGCAGGCCGGTCTTCAGCACCAGCCAGCCGTTGAACGCGCCGACGCCGAGCGCGAACACCAGCGAGACCAGCAGTGCGAGCCAGACGTTCCAGCCCGCCTGCGTCGCGAGGATCGCGGTGACCAGCGAGGTGGACGCCGTCATCACGCCCGCGGACAGGTCGAACTCGCCGCCGACCATGAGCAGCGACACCGCGACGGCCATGATGCCGAGCGTCGACGCGTCGTCGAGCCAGGTCGCTACGCCGCTCGCGCTGAAGAACTGGTCCGTGACGAGCGTGAAGAACAGGAAGACGACGACGGCGCCGAGCAGCGCGCCGATCTCCGGGCGGATCACGAGCCGATCCAGCAGACGTGGCCTGGCCACGCGTTCGTCGAGTGTTGTCGTGGTCATCGGGTGCCCCTTTGCACGTACCGGCCGACCTTGTCCACAGTGGATTTGTCGACCAGGTCGGGGCCGGTGAGCACCGGCTTCCCGCCGCCGACGACATTGGCGTTGTCCCGGTACAGCTTCAGGTACGTCACCGGCAGATAGCCCTGTTCGTACTGCTGCTGGTCGACCGCGAACTGGACCTCGCCCGCCTTGATCGCTGCCACCACGTCGGAGTTGAGGTCGAACGTGCCGACCTGCGCCTTCGAGCCCGCCGACTTGATCGCGCTCACCGCGCGGGCCGCGACCTGGGAGTTCAGCGTGAGCACCGCGTCGAGCGCGGAGTCCGTCTGGACCGCGCCACGGATGCGGGATTCGGCGTCGGCCGGGTTGCTGATGTCCACCTGCAACGTCTGGACGTCGCCGCCGAAGCCGGCTTTCGCGCCGTCACAGCGCTGCGCCTGGCCGACGTTGCCCGCCTCGTGGATCACGCACAGCAGCTTCTTCTTGCCGAGCGCCTTGAACTTCTTCCCCGCCTCCTGCCCGGCGATCGCCTCGTTCTGCCCGACGTGCGTCAGCGCGCCGTAGCCCGCGCTCCTGTCCTCGCCGGAGTTGATGGTGATCACCGGGATGCCCGCGCGCACGGCGGCCTCGATGGACGGCTTGAGCGCCTCGGGGTTGGCCATCGATACCACCAGCCCGCCGACGTGCTGGGCGACCGCGTTGTCGATCAGCTTGGCCTGGTTGCCGGGATCGCCGTCGGAGTTGTATTCGACGCCGACGTTCAGGTCCTTGCCCGCCTGCTCGGCGCCGTTCTTGACCACGTTCCAGAACGCGTCGCCCGCGGTGCCGTGCGTGATGACCGCGACGCGCAGCGGCCCGGTGTCGGCGGGCGCGGGCGCGCCTGTGGCGGCCTTGGGCTCGGCCGCCGGGCCGGTGCAGGCCGACAGCAGCAGCAAACCCGCTGCCGCCATCAGTCCCGCGATGAAGCGATGGGACCTCATCGTCTCTCCTCGCTCTGCTGTCTTCGCTATACCGCTGTCCGGCGGCTGATCACCGCACGCAGGTACGCCAGGCTCGTGGCCACGTCCCGTTTCGGAAGATCCACCGGGCTTTCCTCGCTCAACGCGGTGTCCTGTTCCAGGACGTACCACCCGTCGTAGCCCGCCTCGTGAACGAACCCGACCATCGCGTCGATGTCTACGTCTCCTTCACCGAGCGGAACATACAACCCGGCACCGACAGCTTCGGTGTAGCCGACCCGTCCGGCACGCACGTCCTCGGCGAGTTTTCCGTTGACATCCTTGAGATGCAGGTGCCCGACACGGTCCGGATGACGTTTCGCGAGTTTCACCGGATCGGTGCCTCCGATGAGCAGATGCCCGGTGTCCAGGCACAGCGGAAGATCCGAATCGGCGAGGAACCGTTCGACCTCGCGCTCGGTCTCCACCTGAGTGCCGACGTGCGGATGCAACACGGTCGTGAGGCCGTGTTCCGTTGCGACGTCACGGATTTTCGCGGTGGTGTCGATCAGTGTCGCCCACTCGTCGCCGGACAGCGGTGGCCGTTCGTCGTAGCCCTCGAGCCCGGTCGCGGCGGCGAGCACGAGGACTTCCGCGCCACACGCGGCGAACAACGCGGCGGACTCCTCGGCCTCGGCCAGCGCGGCATCGGCGTCCGCGTGCAGGACGACGGCGAGGAACCCGCCGATGAGGTTCAGCTCGTACTCGCAGAGCAGGGCGCGGAGATCGCCGGGTTCACGAGGAAGGTAGCCGGGCGGGCCGAGCTCGGTGGCACGGATGCCCAGCTCCGCCATCTCGCCCAGCACGGTCGGCGCGTCGAGTACCCGGCCCCAGCCGGGCACTTCGCACACGCCCCACGAGATGGGCGCGGCGGCGATGCGGATCCCGGGCGACGTGGCGGGCATGGACGGCACTGTCATCGACTCTCCAGCCGGTCGGGGTTAGAGCGCTCTATTGATTAGAGCGCTCTAATCTTGTAGCGTCCGTCACAGCGAAGTCAAGGGCCGATTCGGAAGGGGGCGCCGATGACCCGGCCGACCATGGAGGACGTTGCCGAGCGGGCGGGTGTCTCGCGCGCTCTCGTCTCGCTCGTGATGCGGAATTCTCCCAAGGTCTCCGATCAGCGCCGTGCCGCCGTGCTCAAGGCGGCCGAGGAGCTGGGATATCAGCCGCACGTGATGGCGCGGTCACTGGCCAGCCGGACCTCGACCGTGGTCGGCGTGATGGTTTCCGATCTCCGCAACGCCTTCTTCGCCGACGTGGTGGAGGGGCTCGACGCCGCGGCGCAGGCGGCGGGCTTCGACCTGATCCTCAACACCGGCGGCCGCAGCCCGTCCCGTGAACGCGCCGCGCTACGTAGTCTTCTCTCCTTTCGTCCGGCCGGTGTCGTGCTGCTTTCGCCGGTCGCGCCCGCGTCCGCGATCGACGCGGCGGCCGGGCAGTGCCCGGTAGTGCTGGTTTCACGCACCTCCCGCGCATCGGGAGTGGACACCGTGAACGACGACGGCGAGGCGGGCGCCGCGATGGCCGTCGAACATCTCGTCGCACTGGGCCACCGGCGGATCGCGCATCTCGACGGCGGGGGCGCGGCGGGTGCCGCGGCCCGGCGCAAGGGATTCGGCCAGGCCATGCGCGCGCACGGCCTGGAGCCGATCGTCGTACGCAGCGAGCACACCGACACCGCGGGTGAGAAGGCGGTACGGGAGCTGTTGTGCCGGTACCCGAGGGCCGAACTGCCGACGGCGTTGCTGGCGGGCAACGACTTCAACGCGGTCGGCGCGATTTCGGCGCTGGAGGAGGCCGGGTTCACCGTACCGGGGGACGTCTCCGTCGTCGGCTACGACAACACTTCACTCGCCGCGCTCCGGCACGTCTCACTGACCACTGTGGACCAGCCGAGAACCGAAATGGGCAGGCTGGCCTTCGAAGCCCTGCTGGAGCGGGTCCGCGGCGAACGCGCCGAACCGGTCCGGCACCAGCTGCATCCCCGCCTGGTGGTCCGGTCGACCACCACGAGCCCGCAAGGAGAAACCCCGTGACCGAACTCGTCCCGCACTGGATCGACGGCGCCCGCACCCCGGGGGTGTCCACCCGCCGCGGCGAGGTCTTCCAGCCCGCGACCGGGGCCGTCGCCCGCCAGGTCGCGCTGGCCGATGTGTCCGATGTGGACACCGCGGTCGCCTCGGCGGTCAAGGCCGCGCAGGACTGGGCGGAGACGTCGCTGACCACGCGGACCCGGATCCTGTTCAAGTTCCGCGAGCTGGTCGACGCGCACCGCGACGAACTGGCCCGTTTGATCACCGCCGAGCACGGCAAGGTGCTCGCCGACGCGGCGGGCGAGGTCCAGCGCGGCCTCGAAGTCGTCGAGTTCGCCTGCGGTATCGCGCATCTGCTCAAGGGCGAGCATTCCGAGCAGGTCTCGCGCGGCGTCGACGCGTACTCGATCCGCCAGCCGCTCGGCGTCGTCGCCGGGATCACGCCGTTCAACTTCCCGGTCATGGTCCCGATGTGGATGTTCCCGATCGCCATCGCGTGCGGGAACACGTTCGTGCTCAAGCCTTCCGACCGCGATCCGTCGGCGTCGCTGCGGCTGGCCGAGTTGTTCACCGAAGCGGGCCTGCCGCCGGGCGTGCTCAACGTCGTCCAAGGCGACGCCGAGGCGGTGAACGCGCTGCTGGCGCACCCGGACATCGCCGGGGTGTCGTTCGTGGGCTCGACACCGATCGCCCGGCACGTCTACGAGACCGGCACGCGCCACGGCAAGCGGGTCCAAGCGCTGGGCGGGGCGAAGAACCACATGATCGTGCTGCCGGACGCGGACATCGCGGGCGCGGCCGACGCGGCGGTGTCGGCGGGTTACGGCAGCGCGGGCGAGCGTTGCATGGCGATCTCCGTCGTGGTCGCGGTGGGGCGCACCGGCGACGAGCTGGTCGAGGCGATCGCCGAACGCACCCGCGCGCTCACCACCGGCCCCGGCGTCGACGAGGATTCGCAGATGGGCCCGGTGGTCACCGGCGCCGCCCGTGACCGCATTCTGTCCTATGTGGACGCCGGGGAACGGGCGGGCGCGGCACTCGTGGTCGACGGCAGGGGCCTCGCACCGGAAGGCCACGAGGACGGCTTCTGGATCGGACCGACGTTGTTCGACCACGTCACCCCGGAGATGTCCGTCTACACCGACGAAATCTTCGGGCCGGTGCTCGCCGTGGTGCGCGCGGAGTCGTTCGAGGCCGCGCTGGAACTGGTCAACGCCAACCCATATGGCAACGGCACCGCGATCTTCACCACTGACGGCCTTGCCGCGCGGGAGTTCGAGCGCCGCGTCACGGCCGGGATGGTCGGCATCAACGTGCCCATCCCGGTTCCCATGGCGTACTACTCCTTCGGCGGCTGGAAGGACTCGCTCTTCGGTGACACGCACGTCCACGGCGCCGAAGGCGTGCGGTTCTACACCCGGGCCAAGGCGGTCACCTCGCGGTGGCCGCGGCAGGCACACGGCGTCGACCTCGGATTCCCCACACACCGCTGAGCAGCGACTTCAGAACAGTGACTTCAAGGAGGGCAGCAATGAAGCTGGGACTGGCGGGCACCGGCCGGATCGGCACGTCGCACGCGGAAACGTTGAAGGGCTTCGACGAGGTCAGTGAGGTCGTCGTCGCCGATGTCGACGCCGGGCGCGCGCGGGCTGCCGCCGCGAAGCTCGGAGTCACCGCTGTGGAGAGCATCGACGCACTCTTCGGGGCCGGGCTCGACGGCTTGGTCGTCACGGCGGCGACCGATGCGCATCCCGCGCTGATCACCCGGGCCGTCGACGCGGGTCTCCCGGTGTTCTGCGAAAAGCCGGTGGCCGTGGACCTCTCGGGCACGCTGGCCGTAATCGAGCACATCACCGGCTCCGATGTACCGGTGCAGATCGGTTTCCAGCGGCGCTTCGACGCGGGGTACACCGCGGCGCGGGCCGCGGTGGCTTCGGGGGAATTGGGCTGGTTGCACACGGTACGGGCGACGACGCTCGACGCCGCGCCTCCGCCCGCGGAGTACGTTCCGCATTCCGGCGGGTTGTTCCGCGACTGCGGGGTGCACGACTTCGACATCATCCGCTGGGTCACCGGCCGCGCGGTGACGGAGGTGTACGCGCGAGGAGCCAACCGGGGCGAGCGGTTCTTCGCCGACGCGGGAGACGTCGACACCGGCGCGGCGACGTTGACGCTGGACGACGGCACGCTCGTCACGGTGTCGCTGAGCCGGTACAACGGCGCGGGCCACGACGTGCGGCTCGAAGTGCTGGGCTCGGTGGCGAACGTCGTGGTCGGGCTGGACGACCGGGTGCCGTTGCGCTCGGTCGAACCCGGCGTGCCCGCGCTGCCGGGCCCGGTCTATCCGGGGTTCATGGAGCGCTTCCGGCCCGCGTACACCAGCGAGCTGAAGACATTCCTCGACGTCGTCGCACGGCGCGCCGAAAGCCCGTGCGGGGTCCTCGACGCGTTGGAGGCGTTCTACATCGCCGAAGCCTGCGAGCTTTCGCGTCGCGAACGCCGTCCGGTCACCGTGGCCGAAGTCCGCCGTTAGCCTCCCGCGGCGGACGCCGGACTGACAGACTCGGGTGCTGCCGTTCGAGCACTGTCAAGGAGGACCCGGTTTGACGTTCGCCGTGGGCATTTTCGACCTGTTCCTCTACGCGGTCCCCGGCGCGTGCCAGCTCGCGTTCCTGGTCTATCTGGGAGCGCGGCTGCACGTCGTCGACGTCGCCCGCCTGTCCTCGCTGCCCGCCGTGCTGCTGCTGGTGGCCGTCGTGGTCGTCAGTTACGTCCTGGGGCACCTCGTCAACGCGCTGTGGGCGGTGGTGAGCCGGGTGCTGCCGATGCGGAGCGGGCGGCAGACGGCCAAGGAGTCCTTCCTCGCGCGGAACCCGCAGGTCCGGGAGCGTGCCTACATCCACGCCGACCCGGCGTTGCTGCGGCAGGGGGTGGCGGTGCAGGACAAGGAGGCCGCCGCGCAGATCGACCGGCTGATGTCCCAGGGCCTGATGGTGCGGAACCTGACCCTGCCGCTCTCGTTCGGGTTCGTGGCCGCCGTGGTCGAGCTGATCGCCGGCGGGCACCGGATCCTGGCCGCCTGCTGCGCGGTGCTGCTGGCGGCCGCGGTGGCCGGGGCGTACCGGGAAGGGCGCAAACTGGTGCGCTGGGCCGATCTGCGGACCTGGGAGACCTGTTTCTGGATGCCGGAGCTGGACACCGTGCTCGATCCCGCCGACGACGCGAGCTAGGGCCGGAGCAGCTTGCGGACAGTGCGGGCGACGAGATCGGCCGCACGCGGCGGGGGAGTGCGGCCGGCGGACAGATAACGGTGGACCACGGCGCGCGGAATTTCGACCAGCGCCAGCACCACCTCCTCGTCACTGCTTCCGGTGATCCCTGGCAGTTTCGACGTCGCCTTTTTCAACGCCGCCTTGAGTTCTTCGTCCGCCTTGACGGTTTCGGCGACGGCGGTCGCCGACCAGTCCGCCGGGCCGAAGGTGTGCTTGCCCGCGTCCAGCACCCGCGCGGCCGCCGGGTTCTTGCGGCACCACAGGACGACGCCCGAGGCCGCTTCGGCTGCTGCGTCCACGGACTCCGCGTCGCCGAGCGCGGTGACGAACGTGCTCTGGAAGTCGCGCAGCGTGCGGAGCCAGAGTTCGGACAGCAGGGCCGGGCGGTCGGGGAACCGGTGGTAGACCGAGCCGCTCGGCGCGCCGGTGGCCTTCGCGACGGCCGCCATGGTCACCGCGCGGACACCCCCTTCGGCGAACAACGCCGCCGCGGCGTCGAGGAACTGCGCGCTGGTGTGAGTCGGGGGCCTGCCCATGTTGTAGAGACTATGCTCTAATACGTTCTAGAGGAAAGTCTCTAGAACGGAGTTTGCTGCCATGGCGGTCTACAACGTGCATTCCCGGCGGTTCGACGTCCCCGCGGCCCGGGCGGGGAAGCTGCTGGACACCCTGGCCTCCGCGGACGACCGGCTGTGGCCGATCGAGGACTGGCCGCCGATCCGGTTCGACGGCCCGCTCGTGCCCGGGGCGAGGGGTGGGCATTCGTCGGTCCGGTACTTCGTGGAGTCGGCCGTTCCGGGCAGCGCCGTGCGGTTCCGGTTCACCGCGCCACGGGGACTCGACGGCTTCCACGAGTTCGTCGTCCTGCCCCGTGGTGAGGATGCCTGCGAACTGCGGCACGTCCTCGCCGGACGGCTTTCCGGCTCGGCGCTGGTGACCTGGCCGCTGTTCTGGCGCCCGATGCACGACGCCGTTCTGGAGCAGTTGCTGGACAACGCCGAACGGGCGCTGACCGGCGGGATCGCGCGCCCGTCGGTGTGGTCGCCCTACGTCCGCTTCCTGCGGTCGCTCGCGCGCGCGGCTCAAATCCGTTCGCCGCGTTCTTCGCCGGATGCGAAGCTCGGGGTGTGACCGACGTACGCCTGACCCCGCTGGACGAGGAGTCCCTCGCGAGGCTGCTCGACGCGGCCGTGACCGACGCGGACCCGCTGGAGGTGATGTCGCCGATCGAGGGCCCGCCCGGGTGGACCGCCGAGCGGCGTGCCGCGTTCCTCGCCTTCCACCGGCGACGGTCCCTCGACCCGGCCACCGCCGTGGAGACCACCTGGGTGATCGATGTCGACGGCCGCGCCGTGGGGGCCGCCCGGCTGGAGCCGGCGGGCGACGCCGTCGAAGCCGGGATCTGGCTGGGCCGATCAGCCCGGGGCCAGGGCGTCGGACGGCAGGTTGTGACCGCACTGCTCGACGCCGCGCGTACCGGTGGCGCTACCCGCTTCGTCGCCTCGACGACCACGGGCAACGCCGCCGCGCGGCGCCTCCTCACGAACGCGGGCGCCGACCTCGCCGTCCACGGCGGCGACGTCGATGCCACGTTGGACCTCTAGAGCCGGGGAATGACCTCGGCGCGGACATACTCGTCGGCGTCCCGGTCGCCGATGTGCGGGCCCTGGACGATGGTGACGCCCTTGGCGTTTGCGGCGGCCAGCAGCTTCTCTCGCGAGGGCGGTTCGACGCCGCCGCCGAGGATGAGCGCCGAGACATCACCCTCGGCGATGCGGGCCAGCGCGGCCTCGTCGGTGGTCATTCCCTCGGCGGAGTGACCGGCGGCCGAGATCGCCGCCACCACCTTGGTCACGATCCGCGGGTTCCGGCCGAGCAGCAGTACGGTCATGGTTGCCTCCTCTCTACCAGTCTGGGACCTCGAGTTATCTGGAGGTCAAGTCCGGCGCCGCGGGTGCGCTGGTGGCCGCGGGCGTCAGGCGAATCCTTCGTCGCGCATGCGGATCGTGCTGGTGGGGCCGTCGGGGCCGTGGACGCCGAAGTACCACCAGTGTCCGGCGGGCGCGGGTGGGTACTTCCTCTGGATGATCTTCACCAGCGCCTCACCGAGGGTGATGATCGGTGTGGTGCTCAGCTGTTCATGACCGCGCCAGATCACCGTGCGGCCGTCGAGCAGGCGCCGGCCTGATGCTTCCTCGGCGGTGACTGCCATCCGCGCGGCCAGTCGTTCGCAAGCCTTCTCGATCAGGCTGATGAACTCGTTCTCGTGCCCGTCGGCCCACTCGTCGAGGGGAAGCCCGTGCTCGGCTCCGACTATCGCGTGGATGCGCAACTCGCGTGTGAGCGCCGTCAGCCAGCTGTCCGTGTCCTGCGGGGCCGGCTCTTCGGCGGCCTTGGCCATCTCGGCGAGCAGAATCGAAGAACTGACGTCGCAGGCCCAGAAATCGAAGCCGTTGTACTCACCGGCCACTGTGCTGCTCATGCGAACACCTTCTCAGGTGAGCACTCCGACTGTCATCTGAGTTGGGGATCTCATCTTCGGGAGTATTCGGCTTAGGTTCGTAGGTGGATGGTGTTGCGGCGTGGTGTGCGGGTGGCGTCCAGCCAGGTGGGCGGTACGAACTCGGGTAGTCCGTCGGTGGTGATGCGGACTTCCCATTGGGAGTGGTGGATGAGCTTGTGGTGGATGGAACAGAGGAGGACGAGATTGTCTACTTTGGTCTCGCCGTGGTGTGCCCAGTAGGTCACGTGGTGTGGTGTGCAACGGTAGGTGGGGGCATCGCAGCCGGGGAAGGCGCAGCCGCCGTCGCGGCGGGTGAGGGCGCGGCGGATGGCGGGGGTGGCGAGGCGTTGGGCTCGGCCGACGTCGAGGGGTTCGCCGTGCGTGCCCAGGACCATGGGGATGATTTTGGCGTCGCAGGCGAGGCGTCGTGCTTCGGATGCGGTGATCTCGCCGAGCAGATCAAGAGTGGCCTGTCCGATCCCGGTTCGTAGTTCTTTGAGTCCGATGGTGACGACGATGTGGGTGGCTTCTCCGGCCTGCGTGGGCAGGTCGGGATGTTCGGCCCACATCCGCACCAGCTCCGAGAACGCGCACCCGCGTCGTTCCCACTGGGTTCGGGTATCGCGCCCCTCCTCTTCGGTAGCCGGACGGGGTTTCGCCAGGGGATCCAGCATCGCCTGAAGCCGGGCGGAGGTCTCGTCGTCCACCCGGGCCTTGATCTGATGCCCGCCATCCCGATGTGGAGCGATCGAGAACTCCGGCTGGAAGGGTTTCGGTTCCCGGGTTTTGGGTTCGCGTCCGTCGGGATCGAGTTGGGCGAGCAGGCGTCGTCCGGCGGCACGGATTTCTCGGGGTCCGGCGGCGCGGGCGAGTTCGGCGAGGATCTTCTCGGCCTGCTCCCGCTGATCCGCCGGGGCTGTTTTGGGGAGTTTGTCGAGGACGCGGAGGATTTCGTCGATCTGGGCGGCGCCGATCGCGCCCTCGGCGGCGGCCTGCGCAGTGGCAGGCGCGTCAGGTGGCTGTTCGCCGGTGGTGAGATCGCGGGTGCCGTTCAACGCGAGCGCCCGTGCTGCGCGTGCTTTCGCTTCGGCGTAGGGGATGTTCAGCGTCTCCTGCAACAGTCGCACCAGACTCCCGTACCCGGTGGTGTCGCGGATACCGCGTCGTTCCAGCTCGGCCATCACCTCACCCTGCACAGCAGCCTCGCGCCGCTGCACCGACTCGGACTCCAAGAGCCGTGTCAGCAGGCAGCCGACATCGACGCGCCACCACTCGGTGCGCGTTGCGGAGATGTTGCTGTCGACTGCCACAACATCAACGATACGCCGCCCGATCGAACATGTGTGCTATCGATCGGGTGAACCTGTGGGATGTTGTTTTCTTTGTGCAGCAACGAAAACAAGCGATACTCGCTGTGAGCTAACACTGACGCTTCGATCGCGGTGAACATGCGGGTGCCGTGCGCGCCGCATTCTTCGAGATGCGTCGAAGGTAGTGAAGGGAGGGGCCCTTGAGGGCGCTGAGCCCTGAACACGCCGATCGGGGACACGTCCGGAGGGCGTTCTTCGTGCATAGCGAGTCGAAAGTTGGATCCAGGCTGAGTGTTGTGAAGGTTCCCTCGAGGGCCTTCGGCCAACTCGGAATGTGGTGCTCACGGGCTCGCTGTGATGTGGGAGCTGTGGCGGTGACAAGGCGGTAGCGCCGTGATGGATCAGTGTCCATAGAGGACAAACGAGCCCGCCCGGCGCGAAGAAGCCGCTGGGGCGGACATTCCCGCGCTTCGCCTTCGGCGTAAGGCGGCCAACGGCGGCGGCGCAAAGATTCGTGGGTGTCTCCTTGAGGGGCCCAGAGTCCCTCAAGGAGACACCCACGGACCGTCAGCCCCTCAGGAAGCCTGGATTTCCGGGCGATACATGTCGATCCAGTGATACAGGTCGAGCGTGCGGTCGACACCGGCGCGTACGGCCGGGTCCATCGTCGCCGCGTCCAGTTCGGACACTCGCCGCAGCCAGCCGCGGTCCACCAGGTCGAACACCTGGTGTCCCGGCTCGGCGAGCACCTCCTTGGCCTGCTGCTGCAACGCGATCGCGTAGCCGGGGTCCTGTGTGGACGGATACGGGCTCTTCACCCTGTCCCGCACCGAATCCGGCAGGACGTGCTTGGTCGCGTGCCGCAGCAGGCTCTTTTCCCTGCCGTCGAAGGTCTTGAGCGACCACGGCGTGTTGTAGACGTACTCGACCAGCCGGTGGTCGCAGAACGGGACGCGGACCTCCAGCCCGACGGCCATCGACGCGCGGTCCTTGCGGTCGAGCAGCAGTCGCACGAAGCGGGTCAGGTGCAGATGGCAGATCGTGCGCATCCGCGCTTCCTGCTCCGTCTCGCCGTCGAGGTGCTCGACGTTCCCGACCGCGCTCGCGTACTGGTCGGCGATGTAGGCAGGCACGTCCAGTTTCGCCGCGAGGCCCTGATCGAGCATCTGGGTCCGCTCGCTCATCAGCGCGTTCCGGAAGGCCAGCCACGGGAACGTTCCCGACCGTACCGCGGTTTCGTCGTGGAACCAGCGGTAGCCGCCGAACACCTCGTCCGCCGACTCACCGGACAGCGCCACCGTCGACTCGCCGCGGATGGCCTTGAACAACAGGTACAGCGACATGTCGAGGTCGCCCATGCCCGACGGGATGTCCCGCGCGGTGAGCACCGCGCGGCGGATCGCGGGGTCGCTCAGCTCGGCCGGGTTGAGCATGACGTCCTGGTGCGCGGAGCCGACCAGCTTGGCGACATCCCGGATGAAGGGCGAGTCCGGGGTGTCGCGCATCTCGTCCGGCTTGAAGTTCTCCTCCTGGCCGAAGAAGTCGACCGAGAACGTCCGCAGCTGCTCGCCCTGTTCGGCCAGCCGGGCGGCGGCCAGACCGGTGACGGCGCTGGAGTCGAGCCCGCCGGACAGCAGCACGCAGCGCGGGACGTCCGCGACGAGCTGCCGGTTGACGATGTCGGTCATCAGCTCCCGTACGCGGGCGACCGTGGTCTCCTGGTCGTCGGTGTGCGGCCTCGCGTCGAGCTTCCAATACGTCCGCGTGCGCACGCCCTCACGGGAAACCGTGACGATCGTGCCCGGTTCGACCTCGCTCATGCCCTTCCACAGCGACCAGCCGGGTTGCTTGGTGACGCCCATCAGCTCGCGCAGGCCGTCGAGGTCGACGACGCGCGCTG
Organism: Amycolatopsis sp. NPDC059027; assembly: GCF_042739735.1. Classification (NCBI taxonomy): domain Bacteria; kingdom Bacillati; phylum Actinomycetota; class Actinomycetes; order Pseudonocardiales; family Pseudonocardiaceae; genus Amycolatopsis; species Amycolatopsis sp. NPDC059027. The sequence goes on from NZ_JBHYIK010000043.1 coordinate 71,265, forward strand.
CCAGCGAGTTCGCCAGGATCGCCTTCGGCTCGGAGCCGAACAGCACGCCGTCGCGGGTGGGGTAGAAGTAGAACGGCTTGATGCCCATCCGGTCGCGGATCATCACGAGCTTGTCGTCGCGTTCGTCCCAGATCGCGAAGGCGTACATGCCGTTGAGGTGCTCGGCCACCGCGTCGCCCCACTGCAGGTAGCCGTGCAGGACGACCTCGGTGTCGCTGTCGGTCTCGAAGGTGTGGCCGAGTCCGCTCAGTTCCTCGCGCAGTTCGGTGAAGTTGTAGGCCTCACCGCTGTACACCATGGCCACCGTGCCGTTCGGGGTGGCGACGCTCATCGGCTGCTTCCCGCCGGGGAGGTCGATGATCGCCAGCCGCCGGTGCCCCAGCGCGACGTGCGTGCGGACCCAGGTGCCGGAGTCGTCCGGACCCCGGCAGGACATGGTCTCGGTCATGGCGTCGATGTCGGCCTGGCGCCGGGTCAGGTCGGCGTCGTAGGCGACCCAGCCAGCGATACCGCACATGTGCTACCTCCTACAGTTGCTTAGTAAAGACAACTATTCGTAATGTCGTTGTAACACCCCTCGTGCCGCTTGTCTGCCCGTTATGTCCGCACCGCTGAGAGATCACTCGGTTGCTGACCGTCACTTCGGCTCGTGGCGGCCGTCACGAGCCGTCAAGGGCGCGTAAATGCCCACTTCCGGGGCGTCAAGGAGGCGTCAGGCGGTGTCGATTACCTCCCGCGACGGCCGCACAGTTGCGGCGTCCACTGGTCACCCGCTGGGTGACCTGTCCTGAGAGGTGCCTCGTGGCCGACTTGCTCTACGCCCTTCTGCTGATCGGCGTTTTCGGAGTGCTCGCGCTGACCCTGCGCGGTTTGGAGAAGCTGTGAACGGCGTGGGCGTGGCCGCCAACGTGATCGGCGGGGTGCTCGCACTGGGGTTGATCGTTTATCTCTTCATCGCGCTGATCAAGCCGGAGAAGTTCTGATGCGCTTCGTCGCACGTTGTCCCGCGGAGGAGCGGAATGAGTGACACAGCGGCCGGCTTCCTGCAAGTCGGCCTTCTTCTTGTCGCCTTGGCAGTGGTCTACAAACCACTCGGCGACTACATGGCCAAGGTCTTCTCGACGGAGAAGCACCTGAAGGTCGAAAAAGGCCTCTACAAGGTGGCCCGCGTCGACCCGGACACCGAGCAGCACTGGAAGACCTACGCCTCGGGCGTGCTCGGGTTCTCGTTCGTCGCGATCATCCTGCTGTACCTGCTGCAGCGGCTGCAGTCGATCCTGCCGTGGAACTTCGACCGGGGCGCGGTGTCGCCCGGCGTCGCGTTCAACACGGCCATCAGCTTCGTCACCAACACGAACTGGCAGTCCTACACGCCCGAGTCGACCATGGGCCACTTCGTCCAGATGGCCGGGCTCACGGTGCAGAACTTCCTGTCCGCCGCGGTCGGCCTCGCCGTCGCGATCGCGGTGACCCGCGGGTTCATCCGCTCGAAGACCGATCGGATCGGCAACTTCTGGGTGGACCTGACCCGCGGTACCGTCCGGATCCTGCTGCCGATGGCGTTCGTCTTCGCGATCGTGCTGATCGCACTCGGCGTGGTGCAGAGCCTCAAGTCCGGCATCGACGTCGTCAACCCGGACGGCAGCTCCAGCAGGATCGCGCTGGCCCCGGCCGCGAGCCAGGAGGTCATCAAGGAACTCGGCACCAACGGTGGCGGTGTCTTCAACGGCAACTCCGCGCACCCGTTCGAGAACCCCAACGCGTGGACCAACCTGATCGAGATCTTCCTGATCCTGGTCATCCCGGTCTCGCTGACCCGCACCTTCGGCAAGCTCGTCGGCAAGACGAAGCAGGGCTACGTCCTGCTGAGCGTCATGGGCGCGCTGTGGGGCCTGATGCTCGTCGGGATCTGGTGCGCCGAGGCCTTCACGAAGAGCCCGGCCGCGCTGGCCGCCGGAGCGAACATGGAGGGCAAGGAACAGCGCTTCGGGATCGGCCTGACGTCGATCTTCGCGGACACCACCACCGGGACGTCCACCGGCGCGGTCAACGGCATGCACGACAGCCTGTCCGGCGCGGGCGGCGGTGGCACGTTGCTGAACATGCTGCTCGGCGAGGTCTCGCCGGGTGGTGTCGGCACCGGCCTCTACGGCATCCTGGTGATGGCCGTCATCGCGATGTTCCTGGCCGGGTTGATGGTCGGCCGGACCCCGGAGTACCTGGGCAAGAAGCTCGGCAAGCGCGAGGTCACCTGCGCGGCGATCTCCATGCTGGCGATGCCGACCGTGATGTTGCTCGGCTCGGCGATCGCCCTGCTGCTGCCCGGAACGTCGGGCGCGATGTCCAACAGCGGCCCGCACGGGCTGTCGGAGGTCCTCTACGCCTACGCGTCGGCGAGCAACAACAACGGAAGCGCTTTCGGCGGTCTCACCGTGACCAACGACTGGTTCCAGGCCTCGCTGGGCGTGTGCATGACCCTCGGCAGGTTCATCCCGATCGTCGCCGTGCTGTGCCTGGCCGGATCCCTTGCCGCGCAACGGAAGGTGCCCGAGACCGCGGGCACGCTGCCCACCACCGGGCCGCTCTTCGGCACGATGCTGGCCGGCACCATCGTCCTCGTCGCGGCCCTCACGTTCATCCCGGCGCTCGCGCTCGGGCCCATCGCGGAGGCGTTGGCATGACCACCACAACGGAAACACCCCGGCGGACCCCGGAGGAGGAGACCCAGCACCACGTCGAGAACGCGGGCCGGGTCGGCGCCGGGATCTTCAACCCGCGCCAGCTCTGGACGTCCCTGCCGGACGCCCTGCGCAAGCTGAACCCGAAGCACCAGCTCCGCAACCCGGTGATGTTCGTGGTGTGGGTGGGCTCGGTGCTGGTCACCGTGTTCGCCATCACCGATCCGAGCGTGTTCACCATCCTCATCGCGATCTGGCTGTGGTTCACGGTCCTGTTCGCGAACCTCGCCGAGGCGGTGGCCGAGGGCCGCGGCAAGGCGCAGGCGGAAACGCTGCGCAAGGCCAAGAAGGAAACCGTCGCGCGGCGCCTGAACGAGGACGGCTCCGAGGAGTCCGTCCCCGGCGTGGAGCTGCGCATCGGCGACCTCGTCGTGGTCGAGGCCGGACAGGTGATCCCCGGCGACGGCGACGTCGTCGAGGGCATCGCGACGGTCGACGAATCGGCCATCACCGGTGAGTCGGCCCCGGTCATCCGCGAGTCGGGTGGCGACCGGTGCGCGGTCACCGGCGGCACCACGGTGCTGAGCGACCGGATCGTCGTCAAGGTCACGACCAAGCCCGGCGAGTCCTTTGTGGACCGCATGATCGCGTTGGTGGAAGGCGCTTCCCGGCAGAAGACGCCGAACGAGATCGCGCTGACGATCCTGCTCTCGACGCTGACCATCATCTTCCTGCTCGCCGTCGTGGCGCTGCAGCCGATGGCGGGTTACTCGGGCAGCCAGCAGTCGGTGATCGTGCTGACGGCGTTGCTCGTCTGCCTGATCCCGACGACGATCGGCGCGCTGCTCTCGGCGATCGGTATCGCCGGTATGGACCGGCTGGTGCAGCGCAACGTGCTGGCCACCTCCGGCCGCGCGGTCGAAGCGGCGGGCGACGTCAGCACCCTGCTGCTGGACAAGACCGGCACGATCACCTTCGGCAACCGGCGCGCGACCGAGCTGATCCCGGTCGGTGAATCCACTGTGGACGATCTGGCCGCGGCGGCCCGGCTCTCCAGTCTCGCCGACGGAACGCCCGAGGGACGCAGCATTCTCGAACTCATCGAGGAACGGCACGGGCTCCCGCAGGTCGCGAACGAGGACGAGAAGCTCGGCGAGTTCGTCCCCTTCACCGCGCAGACCCGGATGAGCGGCATCACCTTCGGCGAGCGCGAGGTTCGCAAGGGCGCCACCGGTTCGGTGCGCGAATGGGTGCGCGAGCGCGGCGGCGACATGCCGGACGAGACCGAACGCGTCGTCGACGAGATCTCCCAGCAGGGCGGGACCCCGCTGGTGGTCGCGGAGACGACGGGCGGGAAAGCGTTCGTGCGCGGTGTGATCCGGCTGTCCGATGTGGTCAAGCCGGGGATGAAGGAGCGCTTCGAAGAGCTGCGCGCGATGGGCATCAAGACGGTGATGATCACCGGCGACAACCCGCTCACCGCGAAGGCCATCGCAGAGGACGCGGGCGTCGACGACTACCTCGCCGAGGCCAAGCCCGAGGACAAGATGGCGCTCATCAAGAAGGAGCAGGAGGGCGGTCGCCTGGTCGCGATGACCGGTGACGGCACCAACGACGCTCCCGCACTGGCGCAGTCCGACGTCGGCGTCGCGATGAACACCGGTACCTCCGCCGCGAAGGAGGCGGGGAACATGGTGGACCTCGACTCCGACCCGACGAAGCTGATCGAGATCGTGGAGATCGGCAAGCAGCTGCTGATCACCCGCGGCGCGCTGACGACGTTCAGCGTCGCCAACGACCTCGCGAAGTACTTCGCCATCCTGCCCGCGATGTTCACCGGCATCTTCGCGCAGCTGGGCGCGCTCAACATCATGCACCTGGCGACACCGAAGTCGGCGATCCTCTCGGCGGTCATCTTCAACGCGCTCGTCATCGTCGCGCTGATCCCGCTGGCGCTGCGCGGCGTCCGGTACCGCCCGTCCACCGCGTCCGCGCTGCTGCGGCGCAACCTGCTGATCTACGGCCTCGGCGGCATCGTCACCCCGTTCCTCGGGATCTGGGTGATCGACCTGCTGGTGCGGCTCATTCCCGGGATTGGTTGATTGTCATGAAGGCTCTTCTCAAGCAGACCGGTGCCGGGCTGCGCGTCCTGATCGTGATGACGGTGCTGCTCGGCGTCATCTACCCGCTCGCGGTGTGGGCGGTGTCCCGGATCCCGGGGCTGCAGGACAACGCCGAAGGCTCGGTCGTCACGCAGAACGGCCAGGCGGTCGGCTCCTCGCTCATCGGGATCGACCCGGTGGCCAAGGATCCGGCGAACGACCCGTGGTTCCACACCCGGCCGTCGGCCACCGCGAAGGACGTGCTCGGCCCCGGCGACCCGTCGACCTCCGGCGCGTCCAACAAGGGCCCGTACAACCAGGACCTGGTGGACGCGATCACCAAGCGGAAGGACCTCATCGCCCAGCGAGAGGGCGTCAAACCCGATCAGGTGCCCGCCGACGCGGTGACCGCGGACGCCGCCGGTGTCGACCCGACGATCAGCGTCGCCTACGCGGACCTGCAGATCGCCAGGGTGGCGCGGGTTACAAGGCTGCCCGAGGCGAAGGTCCGCGAGCTGGTCGAACAGAACACCGGCGGTGCCGGGATCGGCGTCCCCGGGGTCAATGTGCTGAAGGTCAACCTGGCCGTGCGGGCCGCGGCCGGAGGGGCACACTGACAGTCGTGGACAACGACAGCACACGCCCGAAGCCGCGCCGGGGAGAACTGCGGATCTACCTCGGCGCGGCGCCGGGCGTCGGCAAGACCTTCGCGATGCTCGGCGAGGCGCGACGGCGGCTCGACCGCGGCACCGACGTCGTCATCGGGCTGGTGGAAACCCACGGCCGCAAGAAGACCGCGGAGCTGATCGAAGGACTGGAACTCGTGCCGCGGCGGCGGTTCACCCACCGCGGGCACGAGTTCACCGAGATGGACGTCGACACGTTGCTGGCGCGCAAGCCCGAGGTCGCCGTCGTCGACGAACTCGCGCACACCAACGTGCCCGGTTCGCGCAACGAGAAGCGCTGGCAGGACATCGAGGAACTCCTCGAGGCCGGGATCGACGTGCTGTCCACGGTCAACGTGCAGCATCTGCAGAGCCTCAACGACGTCGTCCAGCGCATCACCGGCGTGCCCCAGCAGGAAACCGTGCCGGACGAGGTGGTGCGGCGCGCCGAGCAGCTCGAACTGGTCGACATCACGCCCGAGGCGCTGCGACGCCGTCTTGCGCACGGGAACATCTACTCGGCCGAGCGGATCGACGCGGCGCTGGGCAACTACTTCCGGCCGGGCAACCTCACCGCGCTGCGCGAGCTGGCCCTGCTGTGGGTCGCCGACCAGGTCGACGTCGCGCTCCAGCGCTACCGCGCCGAGCAGCGGATCACCGACACCTGGGAAACCCGCGAACGGGTGGTCGTGTCGATCACCGGTGGCCCGGAGAGCGAGACGCTGATCCGGCGCGCGAGCCGGATCGCCACCCGCGCCGGTGCCGAACTCCAGGTCGTGCACATCCTGCGCGGGGACGGGCTGCGCGGGATCAGCCCGACCGCGATGGCCCGCTGCCGCAAGCTGACCGAGGAGGTCGGCGCCACCTTCCACACTGTCGTCGGCGACGACGTGCCGGACGCGCTGCTCGACTTCGCGCGCGGCGTCAACGCCACGCAGCTCGTGATCGGCACGTCCCGGCGATCGCGGGTGGCGCGGCTGTTCGACGAGGGCATCGGCGCCGCGGTGGTCCGGGATTCCGGGCCGATCGACGTGCACATGGTCACGCACGAGGAGGCGGGCGGGAAGCTGCCCGCGCGGCTGGGCAAGAGCCCGCTCAGGCCGACCCGCCGCGTCATGGGCTGGGTGCTTTCGGTGCTCCTGCCCGCGGTCGTGACCTTCGCCGGCGTCCAGTTCCAGCAGGCGCTGGAGTATCCCACGAACGTGATGGACTACGTGCTCGCCACGGTCGTCGTCGCGCTGGTCGGCGGGCTCGGTCCGGCGCTCGTGGCCGCGGTGCTCGGCGCCGGGCTGCTCAACTTCTTCTTCACCCCGCCGCTGTACACGCTCAACGTGCACACGCCGGAAAACGTGGTGACGCTCATTTCGATGATGGTCGTCGCGGTGCTGGTCGCGATCGTCGTCGACTCGGCCGCGCGCCGGGCCACGCAGGCGGCGCAGGCTCGGACCGAGGCGTCGCTGCTCGCCTCGTACGCGCGCACCGTGATGACCCATGCGAACCCGATCGAGCGACTGCTGGAGAAGGTGAAGGAGAACTTCGGCCTGACGTCGGTGACGCTGCTGGAGAAGCAGAAGGGGGAGTGGACGAAGGTCGCGTGCTCGGGCGGCGATCCGTGCAAGGACCCCGACGACGCCGACATCGACATCGCGGTCACCGCGGACGTCCACCTGACGCTGGTGGGCCGGGTGCTGCCCGCCTCGGACCGCCGGGTGCTGGAGGCCGTGGCGGGGCAGTCGCTGCTCGCGCTGCGCCAGCAGCGGACGGCGGCCGCGGCGGCCAAGGCCGAGCGCAAGGCGGCCGCGACCGAGCTGCGCACGACGTTGCTCTCGGCGGTCGGGCACGATCTGCGGACCCCGCTCACCTCGATCAAGGCGTCCATCGGCAGCCTTCGCGCGCCAGACCTGTCACTGTCCGAAGAGGACAACGCGGAGCTGCTGGAGACCATCGAGGAGTCGGCGGACCGGCTGGCCGGGCTGATCGACAACCTGCTCGACTCGTCCCGGCTGGCCACCGGCGCGGTGCGTCCGCATCTGCGGCCGGTCGGCTTCGACGAGGTCGTCAGCCACGCACTGACCAATGTGGACGGTTCGGGCTCGGTGGTCGTCGCTGTCGACGACGCGCGGCTGCCGTCGGTGCTCGCCGATCCGGGGCTGCTGGAGCGGGTAGTGGCGAACGTGCTGGACAACGCGTTGCGCCATGGCGCGAATCCTGCCGGGGAACCGGTCGCGGCCCGGGCCAGCGCGCATTCCGATCACGTCGAGCTGCGCATCGTCGACCACGGCAGGGGGCTGCGGAAGGGCACGGCCGAGTCCGCGTTCGCACCCTTCCAGCGGCTCGGCGGCGACCGTGATTCCACGCCGGGCGTGGGGCTGGGACTGTCGGTGGCGAAGGGGTTCACCGAGGCGATGGGCGGCTCGATCCGCGCCGAGGACACCCCGGGCGGCGGGCTGACCGTGATCATTTCCCTGCCCGCCTACCGCGGACAGGATCCGGAGAAGGACCTCCTCGCACGCGATCATGAGCTCGAGGACGACGACAGGGAGACGGTGCGATGAGCCCGGACAACGCGACGGTGCTGGTCGTCGACGACGAGCCGCAGATCGTGCGGGCGCTGCGGATCAACCTGTCCGCGCGCGGCTACAAGGTGATCACCGCGCACGACGGCACCGCCGCGCTCAAGGCGGTCGCCGAGACGAAACCGGACGTCGTCGTGCTCGACCTCGGCCTGCCGGACCTGGACGGCACCGAGGTGATCGCCGGGCTGCGCGGCTGGACGACGGTGCCGATCATCGTGCTGTCCGCGCGCTCCGACTCGGCCGACAAGGTGCACGCGCTGGACGCCGGCGCCGACGACTACGTCACCAAGCCGTTCGGGATGGACGAGCTGCTCGCGCGGCTGCGTGCCGCCGTCCGGCGTTCCGCCGTGTCCGGTGTGGACGGTGTGGAAGCCGTGGTGGACACCGGTTCCTTCACCATCGACCTCGCGGCGAAGAAGGTGCGGCGCGAGGGCAAGGAAGTCCATCTCACCAAGACGGAGTGGGGCGTGCTGGAGCTGCTGGTGCGCAACCGGGGGCGGCTGGTGGCGCAGAAGCAGCTGCTGCACGAGGTGTGGGGCCCGTCGTACGAGACGGAATCGCACTACCTGCGCGTGTATCTCGCGCAGCTGCGGCGGAAGCTGGAGCCGGAACCCTCGCGCCCGCGCCACCTGCTCACCGAACCGGGCATGGGCTACCGCTTCGAGGTCTGAGCCACGCACTTGCCGTTAAGGCCACCTTACGGGCGTCAGACGCCCGTAAGG
>NZ_JBHYIK010000044.1:0-4584 GCF_042739735.1 Amycolatopsis sp. NPDC059027
TTTCCCTCCACTGCCTTGGTCGTAATGTCCCCTTCAGCGCGTCCGGGGATCAAGACTGGACGCGAAGCGTCCCCGTTGAGGGCGGTGGCGGGGGCATGGGTGGAGAAAGTCCCCTTCAGCTCACGCGGGCAGGGAAGTCGCGGCGGGCACGGATCGGGCTGAACAGCACGAGCCCGAACGCGGCGAGCTTCACCCCGCCCATCAGCCACATCGTCTGCCGCACACCGAGGACCTCGCCGAGCAGGCCGCCGAGGAACGCGCCGAGCGGGATCGTGCCGTAGTTCATCACGGCGTAGGTCGCGGTGATCCGGCCGAACAGCTCGGGCGGGCAGTACCGCTGCCGGAACGTGCCGAGCAGCACGTTCGACACGACGACGCTCGCGCCCGCCCCGAACCACGCGACGGCGAAGAACACCAGCCCCGGCCCGGCGCTCGCGAACGGCCCCAGCAGCAGCATCGGCGCCCCGAAACCTATGCCGAGCAGGTACGACCGCGCGGTGCCGAACCGCGCCGCGAGCCGTCCGGTGACGAGTGCCCCGCACACGCCGCCCACGCCCGCCAGCGCCAGCACGAATCCGATCTGTCCCGGCCCCGCGCCGATCTCGCGAGCGAGGAAAACGATCTGGATCGCCTCATACCCGTCGATCGCGAGATTCGAGACGGCGCCGTAGATCATTAAAGTCCTCAAATACGGATCTCGTGTTACAAAACGTAGGCCGTCACCGATTTCTGTGCGAAGTCGCCGCTTTTCCACGAATGACTTCGTTTCTCTCGCGCGAACGAAATGCAGGCACAAGACCGAAATCGCGAAGCTGACAGAATCGGCGAGTATCCCGCTCACCGGTCCGAACACCTTTACCAGCAAACCGGCCAGTCCCGGACCCGCGATCTCGGTGGCCGACTCGCTGCCCTGGAGCTTGGTGTTCGCCTCGAGCAGTTGGCCGCCTTCGACCAGCGCGGGCAGGTACGCCCGATAGGCGAGCGTGAAGAACACCTTCGCCACTCCGCCGAGCAGCGCCGCGACCAGCAGGTACGGCATGGTGAGCACACCGAGCAGGGCAGCGGCGGGGACACTGCCGAACACCAGAGCCGACACCGCGTTGCAGGTGAGCATCACCGGCCGCTTGGGCAGCCGGTCCACCCACGCCCCCGCCGGGAGCCCGACCAGGAGCCACGGTAGCCAGGCCGCCGCGGCAAGCAGCCCGACCATGAACGTGCTCGCCCGCAAGGTCACGACCGCGACCAGCGGCAGGGCGGTGCTCGCGACCGCGCTGCCGAGCATGCTCGCCGTCTCGCCTGTCCAGAGCAGCCGGAAGTTCCGCGTCCGCCACAGCCCCGGCCGGGCGAGCGTCGTCACGGCTGACCGAGCGAGGCGCGCGCCACGAGGAAGACGGGCCGTCGTTCGACGCCGTCATCCGGCAGTTCCCGCTGCGTGTACTCGCGGAACAACGCCAGGACGCGGGCGTTCAGCTCGTGCAGCTCGGCTGCGGACAGCCGGGTCCAGGAGTCGTTGGCGAACCACGCGGCCTGCCACTGGGCGGGGTAACTCTCCCGGCCGGCCAGCCACCGCCGCGCGATCGCGGTCTCGTGCTCAAGGCTGAGGAACTCGGCGGCGTCGGCGATCGGGTCGCCGGGAAAGTCCGTGGCATCCCAGCTCAGCCCGCGCGGCACCCGGCGCCACCAGCGCTCCCGGCGGTCGCGAGCCAGCTCCGGCGCCTCTTCGACGAGCTCGCTGGTGGCCAGCACCTTCAGGTGATGACTGATGTTGCCGACGGCCTGCCCCGTCTTCTCTGCCAGTACCGACGCCGTCGCCGGGCCGTCGAGCTTCAGCAGGTCGAGCAGGCGGCGGCGCAGCGGATGCGACATCGCGGCCAGCACCCGGGAGTCGCGGACATCGTGAACATCACGTTCGCTCATATCCACAAGAGTAGTTGTACAAGAGTTCTTGTACAACTACGCACAGGGCGCCCCGGTATCCTGTGGACCATGGGAATCCTGACGTGGATCATCTTCGGCGCCCTGGCGGGCTGGGTGGCGAACGTGGTGGTCGGCGGCCGCGAACGGCGTCCTCAGGGCTGCCTCGTCAGCATCCTCGTCGGGGTGGTCGGCGCGGCGCTCGGCGGCTTCATCTACCGCGTCGCCACCGGGCACACGAAGAACTTCGAGTTCGACTTCCCCAGCTTCGGCGTCGCGATTCTCGGCGCGATCCTGCTGTTGCTCATTCTCCGGCTGGTGTCCAGCGCGGGAAACCGTGACCGTTCGTAACATTTGTTTCACGATCGGCAACCGTGGCCGTTCGGCCGATTAGAGTAGACGCTTCCCCTGTTCCCGCGGCCGGGTGCGTGCGTCGTCGGGGGGCGCATGCACCCGGCGCGTCCGGTTTGCCCGCGCCACGATCTCGGCAGCCCGTCCCGGATCCACCAGCGAGGGGATCGGCACCGCCACGATGTCCCGCTGCCACGCCGTGAACAGCTCGACGAGCTCTTCGTCGGCTGGATCGAGACTGGCTGACATCGCTTCCCTCGGCAGGTCCGGCAGGCGCCCGAGCGGCGCTAACTACCTACTGTTATCGTCGGCTGCCACTGACTGTTATCGCGGTGTGGCCACCCCCACCCCAGGCGGGGAAACCCGCGAGGGGGATACCCGGCCCGGCGACCAGGGGCCGTGCGGATCCTCCCGACGCGGCGGGCGGTAGCGTTGGGCCCGTCAACACCGGCCGCCGGACGGCGTCGCCGGAGTTCATTCCGACCACGAATTGCGGAGAGCCCACCCATGAGCGGCAACCGGCCGGAGGCAGGCGGCAACCCCCTCACGCACGCCGTGAAACTGGCCAGGGAGACCGTGCCGCCGATGCACCCGGCGGGACGCCCGTTCGTGTTCGGCGGGCTGGCCGCGACACTGCTGCTGCGCCGGTTCTCCAAGCGCCTCGGCGTCGTCGGCGCGCTGACGACCGCGGCCGTGGCGGCCTTCTTCCGCGCGCCCAAGCGCGTCGCGCCCAGCCGGGGCGGCATCGCGGTGGCGTCGGCGGACGGCCTCGTCTCGCTCATCGAGGAAGCCACCCCGCCGCCGGAGCTCGGCCTGCCCGCCGCGCCGCGGATGCGAGTGAGCGTCTTCCTGTCCGTGTTCGACGTGCACGTCCAGCGCACACCCGCGAACGGCGTGATCGAGCGGGTCGCGTACCGGCCGGGCAAGTTCCTCTCCGCGGACCTGGACAAGGCGAGCGAGGACAACGAACGCAACTCCGTGCTGCTGCGCACCGAGGACGGGCACGAGCTGGTCGTGGTGCAGATCGCCGGGCTGGTGGCGCGCCGCATCCTGTGCGAGATCCGCGAGGGCGACAAGGTCGGCATCGGCGAGACGTACGGCATCATCCGCTTCGGCTCCCGCGTCGACCTGTACCTGCCCGAGGGCAGCAAGGTGCTCGTCGAGAAGGGGCAGCGCACGGTCGGCGGCGAGACCGTGATCGCCGAACTCCCCGTCGTGCCGGCGAAGGGCTGAGCCATGGTCCGCGTGACCACTCCCGGCGTCCGGCTGCTGCCGAACGCCATCACCGTGCTGGCGCTGTGCGCGGGCCTGTCGGCGGTGCAGTTCGCGCTGACGCACAACTACGGGATGGCGATCGCGTCGATCGGCATCGCCGCCGTCCTCGACAGCCTCGACGGCCGGATAGCGCGGCTGCTGGACGCGACGTCGAAGATGGGCGCCGAGCTGGACTCGCTGTCCGACGGCATCTCCTTCGGCGTGGCCCCGGCGCTGGTGCTCTACGTCTGGCAGCCGGGCGCGGACAAGACCGGCTGGGTCGCGTCGCTGATCTTCGCGGTGTGCATGATCCTGCGGCTCGCGCGGTTCAACACCCTGCTCGACGACACCGAGCAGCCGCCTTACGCGAACGAGTTCTTCGTCGGCGTCCCGGCGCCCGCCGGCGGCCTGCTGGCGATGCTGCCGCTGATCGTCACGATGCACTTCGGCACCGGCTGGTGGTCCTCGGAGTACGTGACCTGGGCCTGGATGGTCGCGATCGCGGCGCTCTCGATCAGCCGCATCCCGACGCTGTCGCTGAAGACCGCGAAGGCACCGCCCAAGGCGATCGCGCCGCTGCTGGTGATCGTCGGGATCCTGGCCGCGGCCATCATCCAGTTCCCGCTGGTCGCGCTGGCCATCGCGCTGATCCTCTACCTGGCGCACATCCCGTACTCGGTCTACCGGCATCGCTGGCTGGCCGCCCATCCCGAGGCGTGGGCCGTGCCCCCGCGCGAACGCCGGGCCATCCGCCGCGCCAGGAGCCCGCGGCGGCTCGGCCTGCGTCCGCCGCTGCGTCGCCGGGTGGCCGGAGCGATGCGCGCGGTGCGGCTGCCCCGCAACGGCACCGAGTACACGCGGACGTCCCGGACCCTGGCCCGGGAGAACACCGAGAACGGCGACGGCCAGCACCCGCGGCGGCGCAGCTGGCGACGTATCGGCATCCGCCCGCGCACCCGCGACCGCGACTGACCCCTACTTCCGTGAAGGGCCGCCTGTCCGGCCACAACCGCGGGTAGGAGGGCGAAACGGCCGTGGGGGGGTAGGGGGGGGGGGGGCGGGTTC
>NZ_JBHYIK010000044.1:4593-9393 GCF_042739735.1 Amycolatopsis sp. NPDC059027
CCTCCTTACCGGCACTCAACGCCGGTAAGGAGGCCTTCACGGCATTGGAGGGTTCGCGGGGCGGGCGGCGTGTACGGGCGATGCACCGTGGGGACGCCTTCAGTGCGTTGGCCGCACCGAGGGACGCCTTCGCTGCATTGAGCGCACCAAGGGCGTCCCTCGGCACAAGGCGTCCCCACTCCGGACCCGCACCCCGCCGCACCGCCCATCCCGCCGGTCGTCTGCCCCCGGTCATGCGCCCCAATGTGGCGTTCGCTGCGTCCAACGCACCCAATGCCACATTGGGGCGTTCGGGCCACCTCGGGAAGTGGAGCAAGGGACCTTTGCTATCGCTCCCGCGGCCTGGCGCCGGGCGGCCGGGCGATCGCGGCTACGTCAGCCGGATCTCCCTCGTCGCCGTCGCCTGCGCGACGGCCCCAGCGGTGACCGGCGGCACGCCCGCCGGTCACCGACATCGCCTACTTCGGCGCCTGGGACGCGTCCGCGTCGCTAGGGTGATCGGTGTGAGCGACCCCCAGATCACGTTGACCGTCCGGCACACCCCGTCCGCGTTGGACTCGCGCCGCGGTGTAGTCCGGCTGCACCCCGAGGTGCTCGACGCGCTGGGCCTGCGTGCCTGGGACGCGGTGCATCTCACCGGCGCGCGGGTGAGCGCGGCGCTCGCCGCGCCCGCCGATGACGGCGGCGTGCCGGGGGTGGTGCTCACCGACGACGTCACGATGTCGAACCTCGGCGTGTCCGAGGGCTCGGAGATCGTGGTGGCCCCGGCGGCGGTGTCCGCGGCGAGGACCGTGACGGTCGCGGGATCCCGGCTGGCCAGCGTGTCGGTCCCGCCGCACACGCTGCGGCTGGCGCTGATCGGCAAGGTGCTCACGGTCGGCGACGCGGTTTCGCTGCTCCCCCAGGACCTCGCGCCCCCGGCGGGATCGGACGTCTCCGCCGTCCGCGGGCAGCTGTCGCGGGCGATCGGCGGCACCTGGACCAACGAGCTGCTGACCGTCACCGCGACCGACCCGGCCGGGCCTGTCGCGGTTGGACCGTCCACAGTGGTCAGCTGGCGGGACGGCGCGCGCACCGGCGAACCCGCCACCTCGTCCTCCTCCCCGGCCCGTTCGGCGACCGCGATCGTGCGCAGCACGGCCGTGACCGCGGTCGAGGAGTACATCGAGGCGGAGATCGTCGAGGACGAGACGCTGCCCGAAGTCGTCGAGGCCGTGCCACCGGTCGCCGACCTGGTGGGCGTCGAATCTGCCACGCGCAAGCTCGCCGAATGGTTCGACCTGGCCTTCCATCGGCCGGAACTGCTGGCCAAACTGGGCACGACGGCACACCTCGGCGTCCTGCTGTCCGGGCCGGAAGGCGTCGGCAAGGCCACCATGGTGCGTTCGGTGGCACAGGCGGAGAACGTCGGCGTGGTCTCGCTCGCCGCGCCGAACATCGCCGTGCTGGAGCCGAATGCCGCCGCGGCACGGCTGCGCGAGGCGATCACCTCGGCCGCCTCGGCCGACGGCCCGGCCGTGCTGCTCATCACCGACATCGACGCATTGCTGCCCGCTTCGCAGCCGCCGCCGGTCGCGACCGTGGTGCTGGAGGAACTGCGCGGCGCGTTGCGGCGGGACGGGCTCGCCGTCATCGCGACCACCGCTCGCGCCGAATCGGCCGATCCGCGGCTGCGGGCGGCGGACCTGCTCGACCGCGAGCTGAGCCTGCCGCTGCCGGACGCGCGGACCCGCAAGGAGCTGCTGCTGGTGCTGCTGCGCGACGTCCCGCTGGAGTCCGGTGTGGACCTCGGCGCCATCGCGGAGCGCACACCGGGATTCGTCGCGGCCGACCTGATCGCACTGCGCCGGGACGCGGCACTGCGGGCGGCACTGCGTCAACGCGAGGAGAACGAACCCCGGATCTCCCAACAGGATCTGCTGGACGCGCTGACAACCGTCCGTCCGATTTCGATGTCCACTTCGGACAATCTCGCCACCGGCGGGCTGACGCTGGACGACGTCGGCGACATGACCGACGTCAAGCAGTCGCTCACCGAGGCCGTGCTGTGGCCGCTGCGCTACCCGGATTCCTTCGCGCGGCTCGGTGTCGAGCCGCCGCGCGGCGTGCTGCTGTACGGGCCGCCCGGTGGCGGCAAGACGTTCCTGGTGCGGGCGCTGGCCGGAACGGGCGCGCTCAACGTGTTCGCGGTCAAGGGTGCCGAACTGATGGACAAGTGGGTCGGTGAGTCGGAGCGGGCGGTACGGGAGCTGTTCCGTCGCGCCGCCGAGGCCGCGCCCGCGCTGATCTTCCTCGACGAGATCGACGCGCTCGCGCCGCGCCGCGGGCAGTCGTCGGACTCGGGCGTGTCGGACCGAGTCGTCGCCGCGCTGCTGACCGAACTGGACGGCGTCGAGCCGATGCGCGAGGTCGTCGTCCTCGGCGCCACGAACCGGCCCGAGCTGGTGGACCCGGCACTGCTGCGCCCAGGGCGTTTGGAGCGCCGCGTGTACGTCCCGCCGCCGGACGCCGAGGCCCGTGCCGCGATTCTCGGCGCCAGCGCGCGGAACACGCCACTGGCGTCCGATGTGGACCTCGCCGAGGTCGCGTCCACTCTGGACGGTTACTCGGCGGCGGACTGCGCCGCGCTGATCAGGGAGGCCGCGCTGACGGCGATGCGGGAGTCGCTGGAGGCCACCGAGGTCACCGCCGCCCACCTGGACACGGCCCGCAAGACCGTCCGGCCGTCGCTGGACCCGGTCCAGCTGGCCGAGCTGGAGGCCTACGCGAAGTCCCGCGAGTGACCGCGAAACTCACGCGCCCGGGTATGGGACTCGGGCGCGTGAGTATCAGCTCTTGCCGGACGGGTGGTAGTTGTTCGTCACTATCACGATGACACCGGCGGCGGACCGCTCGATGCCGGGGAAGCGGGGTTCGGCACGCATGCCGAACTCCTTCGCGAGCTGCCTGGCGGCGGCTTCCTCGTCGGTGCCGGGGCGGAAGTACGCGGTGGTCTCCGGGATGACGCCGTCCGGGTAGTTGCTGACGTCCGAGACGGTCCAGCCCGCCTTGCGGAAGTCCTCGGCGGCCCGCTCGGCGAGGCCCTTGATCAAGCTGTTGTTGTAGACGCGCAGGGTGACCCACTTGTTGGACGCCTGCTGGTCACCACCCGGCTGCCCCGGCTGCGGCTGACCGGGCTGACCCGGCTGGCCGGAGGTCGGCGCGCCGCTGCTCGGCGAGGCCGAGGAGGGCGGCGTCGGCGAAGAGGGCGGACCCGAGGACGACGGCGGTGAGGCGGGCGCCGAGGTCGATGGCACCGCGTCGCTCGGAGTGGACGGCGGCGGGGCCGGGCTCGACGCCGCGGTGTTGTTCGACTCACCACCGGTCAGCGCGGACACCCCGCCGATGACCGCGGCGATCACGGCGACACCGATCAGGGCGAGCCCCGCGGCCTTCAGCGGCCGGGAAAGTCCGGAAAACAAGCTCATGCGATCGCCTCGCTCCGCGAGACAGTGTCCAATCCCTTGTCACGCATGAGCATGATGCCCATGATTCGCTCGCAAGCATCGCTCATGGCAGCTCGAACCCCAGCCTCCGGGCGGCCCGGGTGCGCTGGCGGGCCGCGCGGGTCTTGCGCAACCGCTTGACCAGCATCGGGTCGGCCTGGATCGCCGCCTGCTTCTCGAGGAGCTGGTTCAGCACCTGGTAGTAGCGCGTGGTGGACAGCCCGAACCGTTCCCGGATGGCCTGCTCCTTCGCCCCCGCGTACCGCCACCACTGGCGTTCGAAGGCGAGGATGTCGATCTCGCGTTCGGTCAGGCCGTCCACGAGCTCCGGCGGGGACGGCTGTTCCGGCTCAGCCATCGACTCCGCGGCGTCCATCTGACTCCTCGCAATCACTGAGGTGCTAGGCAAATCACAGGGCTGTCGTTCCGCGGCGCCATTACACCACGGAAGCACCGGCCGTCGTGGGCATCCACGTCGGCGCGTCACGGTCTAGGGAAGGTCTACCAGAAGGGTCCGACTAAACTGCCGCCTCGTGACCGTCCATGCCATCCGAATCGCCGGTGACCCCGTGCTGCACAACCCGACTCGGGAGATCACCGAGTTCGACGAGAAGCTGCGCACGCTCACCGAAGACATGTTCGAGACGATGTACGCCGCCGAGGGGGTCGGCCTCGCGGCCAACCAGATCGGCCTCGACCTGCGCCTGTTCGTCTACGACTGCCATGACGACGAGGGCAACCAGTACAAGGGTGTCGTCGTCAACCCGAAGCTCGAGACGTCGGAGATCCCGGAGACCATGCCGGACCCCGACAACGACTGGGAGGGCTGCCTGTCCGCGCCCGGCGAGTCGTACCCGACCGGCCGCGCCTCGTGGGCGAAGGTCACCGGTTTCGACGTCGAGGGGAACCCGATCGAGGTCGAGGGCACCGGGTACTTCGCGCGTTGTTTGCAGCACGAGACCGATCACCTGGACGGCTACATCTACCTCGACCGCCTGGTCGGGCGGCACGCGCGCGCCGCGAAGAAGATGCTGAAGCACAACAAGTGGGGCGTCCCCGGCCTCTCCTGGCTCCCCCCGAAGGACCACTCCGAAGACTGACTCACCGGGGTCGAGCGCCCCAGTGAGGTTTTCTCGGTAGGTGCGGGGGTGCGGTTTTGCTGGTGGGCACCTCCCGGGGGCTTGGTGGTGCGGCGAAGGGGTCCTTCGCGGCGTTGAGCGCTGTGAAGGAGGCCTTCACGGCATGCGGTGGGCCCGGGGCGCGTGTCGCGAACGCTCCGTTCGGGACGCTCATCGTCGGCAACGGAGCGTTCGCG
>NZ_JBHYIK010000044.1:9403-22252 GCF_042739735.1 Amycolatopsis sp. NPDC059027
CCGGGGGCGGGGTGCCCCACCCCCGCTTGCGGGCCGAATAAGCGCGCGCAACGGAGCGTTCGCGACATCAGGCGAACGGAGGCAAGTCCGAGGGACGCCCTGGGCGCATCAGCAGCCCAGGAAGTGGCAGCGGACGACGGTGGGTTGTTCGATGACGGAGCCGGCGCGGACGGCCTGGGCGAGGCGGATGTACTGGGCGTGTGTCCAGGCCAAGGGCGTCGCCGACGTCGTCGGGGTTCCGGCCGGGAAGCCGGTCTGCCCCGAAGGCGCGTTCTCGTCCCAGACCTGCTCCGGCATGGTGCCCGACGAACTGCTCACTCGCCCGAGGTCCCGTAGCCGCCGCGCCGCCGACGCCGGGTCGCCGTTCGCAAGGTCGTACTCGCCGCGCTCACCGGCGAGCAGCGGCCACAACCGGCCGTAGGTCGTCCGGCTCTCCGCCGGGAAGGTGTAGTCCCACGGCGAGCCGTCCGGCCTCTCGCCGTAGCCGTCCTTCGTGTAGCGGTGCCAGAACTGTCCGGTCGGCGTCGTGAACGCGATGTCGGCGTCGGTCACCTTGACGCTGTTGCGGATCACCGGATCGTCGGCGCGGTAGATGCCGAGCCGGACGAGGTCGAGGAATCCCGCGTCGGTGACCGCGCGCTGGTCCGTGGTGACGCTCGAGTTGCCGAGGTTGTAGCGCGTGCCCGCGTTCGCGTTGCCGTCCTTGGTCAGCCGGACGAAGTACGGGTCCTTCGACAGCGGACCGTTCGTGGTCACCGTCCACCGCGCCAGGTTCGCCTTGAAGGCGTCGGCCGCCGCGAGGTACCGCTGCGCGTCGGCCGCGGCGCCGTTGTGCTTCGCCAGATCCGCCGCGCAGACGAGGCCCGCGATGACCGCGGCGATGGTCGAGGGCGAGTAGCCGTCCTGTTCCTCCCACCGCTCCTGCTGCGAGTACGGCGAGGCGAGCCCATTGGATCCCTTGTAGGACAACAGGAATTCCGCCGCCTTGCGGACACCCTGCCAGGTTTTCCCGTCCGTACGGCCAAGTTGCTGGGCGAGCACGATCGGGAACGCGGTCTCATCGAGCTGGATCGAAGGCCAGTACGGCTTTCCGTCGACGTTGCTGTTCTGCGGCAGATGCCCGTCCGGCAGCTGCTGCGTACCGAACATGTAGTCCACCGAACGGTTCGCGGCATCGCGGTCGCCGGCGGCGAGCAGGCCGGTCGCGATCTGGTAGAGGTCGCGCGGCCACACGAGGTGGTAGGTGCCCGACGGCGACCACTCCGGATCGTTGTTGCCGAAGCGCCAAGGCATGCTGGGCGAAGCGATGAACGCGCCAGGGTGGTGTTTGTCCTCGCTCGCGGCCAGCGTGAGCACCGACGCCTGATAGAGGTCACGTTCGCTCCGCGTCCGCAGCGACGACGGCGTGTCCTCGACCCGGCGGAGGTAATCGCGCCAGCCCTGGTCATAGGCGCGGGCAGTGTCACGCCAGCCGCGCCGTTGCGACGCGCGGGCGTTGTCCAGCGCTACCGAAGCCTTGTCGCCCATCCCGAGGGAGAGCGTGACGTGCCGCGCGCGGACGCCGTCGGCCGCGGTCTGCCCGGTGAGCACGACATTGCCCTTCGCGGCGGTGGCGTACTCCGCCAAGCGGAACGTCTTCGCGAGCTGTGTGGCGCCGTCGGACACTCCCGCGTAGCCGACGCTCGTATGCGTGAACGCCGGAGCCGCCGTGAGCGCGGCCGCGTTGCTCGCGTCGTGCGCAGTCAGTTCCGCACCCGAAGCGGCGGCGGTGTCGTCGGCGCCGTTGTTGGTCAGGTCGGGATCGGCGACCGCGTAGAGCTGGTACGGCTGCCCGGTCAAGGACGTGAAGTCGACGTCGACCAGCACGGTCGGCCGTGCCGGATCGGTCACGTACGTCTTGCGCAGGGTCCAGCGGTGCTGGTCGTCGGTGATGGTCTGCTCGTAGGTCAGGCCGTCGAGACGCCGGACCCGCTGTGCACGCGCCGAAGAGTCGGTCACCGCGAAGCTCCGGCCGTCGGTGACGACGAACTCCAGCGAGCGAACGCTCGGCGTGGACAAATCGGGGTAGTACACCTCGGACATCCGGCCGCCCTGCAACGTGAACCACACGTCGCTCGCCTTGTCACGCGCGGTGCCGAAGCCCGTCTTGTTCGCCGGAAGCCAGCTCGGATGCGAGCCGGGCGCGCCCGGCGCCTCGCCGGACGCCGCCGCCACGGCCGGGACCAGGCTCGTGACCAGCAACGCGGCCAGCGCCGGAAGCAGGATTCTGCGCATAAGTGACCCCCAGGTCAGGGTTCTGCACCGTTACAGAACACCTGGAGATTCTGGCCGTAAAGCCTCCCCCGCGCATGGCCCGATCCGGTGAACCGGCCACCTGCCTAGTCGAACTCCTTGGTGTCGAGCACCAGCCCGACGGGCTCGGGAATGGTGATCTTCCCGCCGAACGGCACACCATCCGTATGGCGGTAGTGCCCATCGACCGGCTTCGAAAACAGAGTGACCCACGGGCCCTCATCAGCGAACCGATCGATCAGCAGGTAGAGCGGAATACCCGCGACCGCGTACGCACGCAGCTTCTCCACCCGATCCGTACGCGCGTTGTTCTTCGAGACGATCTCCACTGCCAGCTTGGCCTCTTCGGCCGGTACCGGTTCACTGTCCGCACCCGCGGACACGACCCCCCGCGGTACCACGACGAGATCAGGCTCGTAGATCCGGCACAAGCCCGGGACGGAGACGCCAAGGGTCTGCAGCACGGCCCATTCCCTCGGCACCGCCGTTTTCACCGCCGGATGCAGCACATCCGCGATGAGGTTGTGCCCCCTGCCGGGCGGCGGTGTCATGACTACGATTCCCCCCTCGATGATCTCGGCGCGCCATCCCTCCGGCACGTCGAGCTCCCGCCAGGTGCGCAATAACGCATCCCAGCCCTGTCCCACAGCAGCGGCGCTCATCGATTCCACCTCCCTCCGCTCTGTCCTGCCCAGGATACCGCCGGAAACCGACAAGATCGGCGTTCCGGCACGAACGGTCCGTTCGTGCTATCACAGCCCCCAGGGTTGAGTACTCGGGCTCGGCGTGGCATGGTCGGGGCACAACCTTGAAAAACCGCGGGAGCTCGCGCCATGGCGGGCTGAGAGGGCGGCTGGTGTCGATCTGGACACCCGGTGCCGCCGACCGCATGAACCTGACCGGGTAATGCCGGCGTAGGGAGTGAACGTCGTTGACGACGCTGGAGAACAACGCCGCCATCACGCCGACCGTGACCACGGGTCCGATCACCGGCTCGCGGAAGGTGTACCACCAGACGGAATCCGGGCTCCGGGTTCCCGCACGGCGGATCGATCTCTCGAACGGGGAACACTTCGACGTGTACGACACGTCGGGCCCGTACACCGATCCGGACGCGAACATTGACGTCCACAGTGGACTTCACCGGCTGCGGGCGGGCTGGGCCGACGGGCGCGAGCACAACACGCAACTCGGCTGGGCCAAGGCCGGGGTGATCACGCGCGAGATGGAGTACATCGCCGCGCGTGAGCGCTGCTCTCCCGAATTCGTGCGGGACGAGGTCGCGCGCGGACGCGCGGTGATCCCGGTCAACCGCAGGCACCCGGAGAGCGAGCCGATGATCATCGGCAAGAACTTCCTGGTGAAGATCAACGCCAACATGGGAAACTCGGCCGTCTGGTCCTCTGTGGAGGAAGAGGTCGACAAGATGGTGTGGGCCACCCGCTGGGGCGCCGACACGATCATGGACCTGTCCACCGGGAAGCGCATCCACGAGACCCGCGAATGGATCCTGCGCAACTCGCCGGTCCCGGTCGGTACCGTGCCGATCTACCAGGCGCTGGAAAAGGTCAACGGCGAGCCGGAAAAGCTCTCGTGGGAGATCTACCGCGAGACGATCATCGAGCAGTGCGAGCAGGGCGTCGACTACATGACGGTGCACGCCGGCGTGCTGCTGCGCTACATCCCGCTGACCGCGCGCCGGGTCACCGGCATCGTGAGCCGCGGCGGGTCGATCATGGCCGCGTGGTGTCTCGCGCACCACCAGGAATCCTTCCTGTACACGCATTTCTCCGAGCTGTGCGAGATCCTGCGCGAGTACGACGTCACCTTCTCCCTCGGTGACGGCCTGCGCCCCGGTTCGATCGCCGACGCGAACGACCGCGCGCAGTTCGCCGAGCTGGAAACGCTGGGCGAGCTGACGCACATCGCGCGTGAGCACGACGTCCAGGTGATGATCGAAGGCCCCGGCCACGTGCCGATGCACAAGATCAAGGAGAACGTCGAGCTGGAGGAGAAGCTCACCGGCGAGGCGCCGTTCTACACGCTCGGCCCGCTCGCGACCGACATCGCGCCCGCCTACGACCACATCACCTCCGCGATCGGCGCGGCGCAGATCGGCTGGTACGGCACGGCGATGCTGTGCTACGTCACACCGAAGGAACACCTTGGCCTGCCCAACCGCGACGACGTCAAGACCGGCGTGATCACCTACAAGATCGCCGCGCACGCCGCGGATCTGGCCAAGGGCCACCAGTACGCGCAGGAGTGGGACGACGAGCTTTCCAAGGCCCGCTTCGAGTTCCGCTGGAACGACCAGTTCAACCTCTCGCTGGACCCGGACACCGCGCGCGCGTTCCACGACGAGACACTGCCCGCGGAACCGGCGAAGACGGCGCACTTCTGCTCGATGTGCGGCCCGAAGTTCTGCTCGATGCGGATCACCCAGGACGTGCGCAAGTACGCCGAGGAACACGGACTGTCCACTGTGGAGGCCATCGAGGCCGGAATGGCGGAGAAGTCCGCCGAGTTCGCCGACCACGGCGGCAAGGTCTACCTGCCCGTGGTCGGTCAGTGACGACCGCACCGAGGACCGCTCTCACCATCGCCGGATCCGACTCCGGCGGTGGTGCGGGCATCCAGGCCGATCTGCGCACGTTCTTCGCGAACGGCGTGCACGGAATGGTCGCACTGACCGCCGTCACCGTGCAGAACTCCTTGGGCGTGCAGGGTTTCAGCGAGATCCCGGCCGATGTCGTCACCGCGCAGATCAAGGCGGTGGCCACGGACATGGGCGTGAACGCGGCCAAGACCGGGATGCTCGCGACCGCCGAGATCATCCAGGCGGTGGCGAAAACCCTCGACGAGGTCCACATCGGACGATCGGCGGACGTCCCGTTCGTCGTCGATCCGGTGGCCGCCTCGATGACCGGGCACGCCCTGCTGCGCGAGGAAGCGCTGGAGGCCATCCGGACCGAGTTGTTCCCGCGCGCCACGCTGATCACGCCGAATCTCGACGAGGTCCGGCTGCTCACCGGCGTCACGGTGTCCGACGCGGCGTCACAGCGGGCGGCGGTGGAAGCGTTGCTGGAGTTCGGTTCGACCTGGGTGCTCGTCAAGGGCGGGCACATGCACGACGCGGCGGACTGCGTCGACCTGCTCTCCGACGGCACGGAGTTCATCTCGCTGTCCGGACCGCGCTACGACACGGAAAACACGCACGGCGGTGGGGACACCCTCGCCTCGGCGATCACGTCGTCCCTGGCGAAGGGCGCGGACGTACCGACCGCGGTGGCCGAGGGCAAGCGGTTCATCGAGCGCTGCGTCGCCGAGTCGTATCCGCTGGGCGCCGGAGTCGGCCCCGTCTCCCCCTTCTGGCGCCTGGCTCCCTAATACCCGCCGAGGGGCGCTAACGGGTGGTGATGTGCGGGGCGTCGACGGCCCAGTACCAGGTGTTGCCCGCGGCGTAGAGACGCCAGGTGACCCGCATCGAGCGCGCACCGGCCGGGACCGCGACCGACGCGGACGTCGGCGCCGCCAGGATGTCGCCGCCCTTGTTCGCGGTGCCGGACTCCGGGCCGTAGGCGAGCACGGACTGCTCGGCGCCGCCGTCGAAGGACACCGTCAGCGCGCCGCGCTGCGTGCCGTCCTGGCGGTAGTGCGACACGAAACCGATGTCCGCCCGCCCCTTGCCGGTCACGTCGATCACCGGGGAGACCAGCGAAGAATCGAACGTACCCTTCGACGACGGCGAGCCCTTGTCGTCCCACTCGTCGGGGTCGGCGACGGCGAAGACACCGCGGGCCCGCACGTTCGCCTCACGCTGCTGGCCTGGCGCCGTCCGGGTCCAGAAGTCGTCGGTCGTGAAGGCCCAGCCCTGCCATTCCGTTGTCCCCGAAGGCATTCCGGACGCGTTCCGCACGGTCCAGCCACCCGGGCCTTCGTGAGTCCAGCCCAGAACCCCGGACGGGACAACGGTTTCGTCCTGACGCGGCTTCAGCACCGCGCTGTCGAACGCATCCGGCGGCACCGCGCCCAGCGGGTAGCCGTCGTATCCCACGGGCGCGGCGATCCCCAGATGACGCAGCACGGTCGGCGCGATGTCGACGATCTTCGGCTGCACGGCAGGAGTTCCCGGCGGGACAGCCCCGCCCGCGGCGATCACGAACGTCATGCGTTCCTCCGGGCTGTCGCCGCCGTGGCCGCCCGCCGCGGTGTGACCGTGGTCGGTGCTGATCATGACGAGCCAGTCCTCGTTCGCCCGTCCGGCCCGTGCGTCGATCGCCGCGAGCAGGCGGCCGATCAGCGCGTCGTCGGTGCGCAGCGAGGCGGAGTATTCGGGCGAGTCGGCACCGTGCGCGTGGCCTGCTTCGTCCGTCTGTCCGAAGTAGACGAATGAGGCGTCGGCCTTGTCCTGCTTGAGATGTTTCTCGGCGTCGACGGCCACCTGCTCGTCGGTCTTGACATACCCGGCGGTGTCGCCGTCGAGCACGAACTTGCGGTCCTGCCCGGTACGCAGGATCTGGTCGCCGATCGGCTTCCAGTCCACCGCCGCATACGTGTCGAGTGCCGGGTTCGCGGTTTCGGCCCGCGCCAGCCAGCTCGGATTGGCGGCCAGGTTGTTGCCACTGAAGGAGTTGTCCTTGACCTTGTGCTTGTCCGGCCACACTCCGGTGAGGATCGTGGACCAGCCCGGACCGCTCGAAGTCTGCGCCATCCCGCTGCCGTAAAGCGCGCTTCGTGAGGCGTAGCCGCGCTGCACGAGCGCGTGGACATTGGGGGTGTCGGCGGCGAGAAGCTTGTCGAACCGAGCCCCGTCGAGGCCGATCACCAGGGCTTTCGGCGTTTTGGCCACCTGGGCCACGGCGACCCCGGAAGTCAGCCCGGCGACCGCCACCACGGCCGCGGCCAGGCAGAGCGTTCTGCGCATGAACCCTCCAGATAACTTGTTCGAACCAATTATCGAGAGGGTAAGGGCCTCACCTGTCCACTGTGTGAACGCGCCGTGAAGGCCTCCTTCACAGGGCTGAGCGCTGTGAAGGAGGCCTTCACGGACCACCAATGCTCAGCCGCGCGGGAGGACTTGCGGGAGCACGGTGGTCAGGCCGGTCCAGTCGGCGGTGACCACGGACGCGTGCTGCTTCGCCAGTTCCGCCACGCGCCGGTTCGCCTGGTCGACGGTCGGGGCGTGCCCGTCGATCGCGGGCTCGACGTTCTGCGCGTCGGTCATCACGAGGTAGTAGTGGTTGGCGTCGTACCAGGCGGGCCCGGTCTGCGTGACCCACGCCTTCGCGTCGCCGTCGAAGACGACGAACCACGGCCGCAGCCCGGTGTCCGAGTATTTCGTACGCGGGTCACCCGGCGCAGCGCCGTGCACGGCCGGGAAGATGTTCGCCTCGCCGATTCGGCCGGCCCCGGCGAGCGAACGCAGGTAGCGCGCGTACTCGACGTCGGCCTTGAGCGTGTCGGTCGGATTCCCCTCCTCGACGGTGCCCGGGATGATCTCGGTGATCACCTTGCCCCGCAAGGCATCCAGCGAAGGCCAGTTGTCCGCCCGAGACGCTTCGTCCAAAGTGGAGTAACGGCCGAGCAGGTCCGCCGGGCGGAACACCGCCGGGCCGAGGTGGGCACGGAAGGTGGCGTCGAGCTCGTCGGGGCCGAGGCCGTGGTTGTCCGAGAACCCGGTCTTCATCTCCAGTTTGAGGGTGATCGGCGAGTGCCCCGGATGCGCGGCGAGCCAGAGCCGGATGTCGTCGAGGCAGTACTCCAGGTTCTTGTTCCGCCCACCGGAGTACAGCTGGTCGGCCGAGGACGCCGCGACGCAGTTGTTGTCGTTCCCCAGCGGGTTCGAGTGACTGACCTTCCACTCGTGCGTGACGATGTCCGGCCAGACGTCCAGTTCGATCAGGGACGTCCCGGCGTCCAGCGAGCGCGCGAGGTAGTCGTACGCGCCAGTCTCGTAGGTGTTGTGTACGCCGACGGTCGTCACGTGGGAGACCTTCGGGCTGTCCGCGTCCGCCGTCGCCCCGGCGAGGGCCCCGGCCATTACGAGAGCCACCGCGAGGACTGCTGAGGAGACCTTCATCCACACTCCTTCGACCGAATGTGCAATAGCTTTCACTTTCAGCCGCCGTGATGGACTACTGGTGAAGGATGATTGACCAAATGGCTCAGACCGGAAGTCGGGAAGAAACATGAGCGAGAACCCGAGCCCGCCCTCGGCGCTGACGATCGCGGGCTCCGACTCGGGCGGCGCCGCCGGCCTGCAGGCGGACCTGCGGACGTTCCTCACCTGCGGAGTGCACGGCCTGGTCGCCGTCACCGCGGTGACCGTGCAGAACACGCTCGGCGTGCACGACCGGGCCGATCTGCCGCCGCACATCGTCGCCGGGCAGATCGAGGCCGTCGCTGCCGACATGGGTGTCGGCGCGGCGAAGACCGGGATGCTCGCCTCGGCCGAGATCATCCACGCCGTCGCGGCGGCGTGTGACAGGGCCGACATCGGGCGCGACCGCAAGGTCCCGTTCGTCGTCGACCCGGTGGCCGCGTCCATGCACGGCCACCCGCTGTTCGACGACGCCGGGCTGATCGCGCTGCGCGACGAACTGCTGCCGCGCGCCACCGTGCTCACGCCGAACCTCGACGAGGTCCGCCTGCTCACCGGCATGACCGTGACCGATCGCGAGCAGATGCACCAGGCCGCGATCGTGCTGCACCGGCTCGGGCCGAAGTACGTGCTGGTGAAGAGCGGGCATCTGGTGTCCGACCCGGAATGCGTCGACGTGCTGTTCGACGGCTCGACGTTCGTCGAACTCCCGGGCAGGCGCTACGCGACCCCGCACACCCACGGCGCCGGGGACACCATGGCGTCCGCGCTCACGGCCGGGCTGGCGCGCGGGATGTCCGTTGTGGAGGCGGCGCGGTACGGCAAGTGGTTCGTGTCCAACGCCGTCGAGCACGCCTACCCGATGGGCGCGAAGGTCGGTCCCGTCTCGGCCTTCTGGCGGCTGGCTCCCGAGGAGCACTGAAGGGGACTTTCCTCGCATGGCATGCGAGGAAAGTCCCCTTCAGCTCATTCGTCGGCGATGAGAGCCTCCAGGACGGGCAGAGCGGCGGCGAGCGCCTCGCGATGCTCGTCCGACAGGCGATCGAGTCTCCGGTTCAGCTCCTGCACCCGCGTCGACCGGACGCCGGAGACCAGCCGCTCACCCTCCTCTGTGGCCTTCGCCAGCCACGCCCGCCGGTCCACCGGGTCCGACTCGCGGCTGACGTAGCCGGACTCGACGAGCGAAGCCACGATCCGGGACATGGTCGCGGCGGCGACGCCCTCCTTGGCCGCCAGGTCCCCGAGGCGCATCTGGCCGAGGTGCACCAGCGTGGCGAGCGCCGAGATGGCGCCGTGCCCGGGACCGGGCACTCCCGCCTGCCGTAAAGACCGGGACAGCCTGCCCACGGCGAGGTACAACCTGCCCGAGACGTCCTGGACCGATGTGGTGGTCACCGCTGGCTCCTTCTGCCCGCTGGAAAAGTGCCGTCAACCTTACGGCGCCCGGGACTCTTTCCGCGTGAAGGTACCGAGGATTCACCGAGGTGGACTCGAAGCATGCGCCCAAAAGCGCTGCGGGACACGTCCAGCTCCCCGAGCGAGCCGGCCCGCGAGCACCGCCGAACGCATGGCGGAGGCCATTTTTTCCGGATCCGCCGCGCGTGTCACGGCGGTGGAGAGCAGAACCGCGTCACAACCGAGTTCCATCGCGAGTGTCGCGTCCGAAGCGGTACCGATTCCGGCGTCGAGGATGACCGGAACCGACGCTCGGGACACGATCAGCTCGATATTGTGCGGATTCCGGATTCCCAGGCCGGTTCCGATCGGCGCGCCCAGCGGCATGACGGCGGCGCAGCCCGCCTCTTCCAAGCGCAGCGCGAGCACCGGATCGTCGTTCGTGTACACCAGAACGGTGAATCCGTCGGCGGCGAGTTGTTCGGCGGCGTCGAGAGTTTCCAGCGGATCGGGCAATAACGTCCGATCATCCGCATGGACTTCAAGCTTGATCAGATCGGTATCCAACGCCTCGCGCGCCAATCGTGCGGTGAGGACCGCTTCGGCCGCTGTACGACAACCCGCGGTGTTGGGCAGCAATGCGATTCCGAGCCTGCGCAGCAATTCGAGGACTCCGGAGCCGCCCTCGGCGTCGGCGCGTCGCATCGCGACCGTCGTCAGTTCGGTTCCCGACGCGACGAGCGCACGCTCCAGCACGGCCAGGTTCGCCGCGCCGCCGGTGCCGATGATCAGCCGGGAGGACAGTTTGTACTCGCCGATGACCAGCTGGTCGCCGTCGTTGACGGTGTCGGTCATTTTCTCAACCTCCTTGGACCGCGGTCAGCACGTCGACGCTGGCACCCTTGGGCACCACGGCGTCCGGCCAGTCGCCCCGGCGGACGACCTCGCCGTTCAGCGCCACCGCCACCCCCTGCCGGGCGGTGCCCAGCGCGTCGAGGACCTGGGCCACGGTCGCCCCGTCGGGGAATTCACGCCAGTGGCCGTTGACCTGGATCTCCATCACACTCGTTCCCTTTCCCGCAGTCGCGCGGGCGAGGCCGCGACGACCTCGTCCGGCGGCGCCTCACCGGCCAGCCAGGCGACCACGGCGTCCGCGGTCACCGGGGCCATCAGCAGGCCGTTGCGGTGATGCCCGGTCGCGGCGAAGACGCCGTCGCCGAGTTCACCCACGAACGGCAGCGCGTCGACACTTCCGGCCCGCAGCCCGGCCGCGGTCTCGACCAGCTCGTACTCGGCGATCGCCGGGAACACGCGCTCGGCGCCTTCCAACAGCTCGCGTACGCCGCGCGCGGTCACGCTCTCGTCGAATCCGGCCTCGTACTGGGTCGCGCCGAGCACGAGTTCGCCGTCCGCACGGGGCACGAGGTAGATCGGGCGGCCCTCGACCAGTGCGCGGACGGTGTTGACCGGCGGCGGCAGGCAGCCGCGACGGGGCCGCAGCCGCAGGATCTCGCCCTTGAGCGGGCGGACGGCGTCGGCCAGCAGCGGATGCAGCCGTCCCGTCCACGCGCCCGCGGCGAGCACCACGGCGTCCGCGCGGACGTCGTCGAGCGTGTCCACCCGGTCGCTGTGGAACACCACCCCGCGCCGACGGCAGGCGTGTTCGAGTGCCAGCAGCAGCTTTCGGTTGTCCACGGCCAGGTCGCCGGGCACCAGGAGTCCACTTCGGACGGACCCGATGCCGGGTTCGGCACGGCGGGCCGCGCGGCCGGTGAGGAGTTCGGCGTCGCGGCCGAGGGACCGCAGGAACCCGGCCAGGATGTCCAGCTGCCCGGCGTCGGCGCTGTCCAGCGCGACGACGAGCGTGCCGTGCCCGGCAAGGCCGGGATCGACGCCCTCGGCGGCCAGCTCGCCGGCGAAGCCCGGCCATCGGCGCAGCGACGCCTCGCCAAGGCGGAGGACGTCCTCCTCGCCCGGCCAGGCCTCGGTGACCGGAGCCAGCATGCCACCCGCCACCCAGGACGCGCCGCGCCCGGGATCGGGGTCGTACAGGGTGACCCGGTGCCCCTCGACGGCGGCACGCCAAGCCGTGGCGAGGCCGATCACGCCGCCGCCGATGATGGTCAATGCATTCATGCGATCACGCTCCCTGCGCCGGCATGACCCGGATCAGGTTCCACGGTCGGAGCGGTGACGGCTCCCTCTCAGCCCGTGCCTCGGGCTCCCGTGCGGACCACCCCACCGTAGCGCGCGGGTAACGTCCCCGCCATGCCCCACCTCACTGGCGACAAGATCCGTGCCCGCCTCGCCGAGGCCCGGCTGTACCTGTGTACCGACGCGCGCACGGCGCGTGGCGATCTCGCCGAGTTCGTGGACGCCGCGCTCGCCGGCGGTGTCGACATCGTCCAGCTGCGCGACAAGACGGGGGGCGCACCGCTCGAGGCCAAACAGGAGATCAGTGCTCTCGAAATCCTCGCGGACGCCTGCTCTCGACACGGAGCACTGCTCTCGGTCAACGACCGGGCCGACGTCGCTCTCGCCGTCGGCGCCGACGTCCTGCACCTCGGCCAGGACGACATCCCGGTGTCACTGGCCCGCCGGATCCTCGGCGACGACGTCGTGATCGGCCGGTCGACGCATTCGCCGGAGCAGGCCGCCGCGGCGGCCGAGGAGCCCGGCGTGGACTACTTCTGCACCGGACCGTGCTGGCCGACGCCGACGAAGCCGGGCCGGGACGCCCCCGGCCTCGGCCTGATCCGCTCCACCGCCGCCTCCGGCACCTCCAGGCCGTGGTTCGCGATCGGCGGCATCGACCTCGACCGGCTGCCCGAGGTGCTCGACGCGGGTGCCTCCCGCATCGTCGTCGTCCGGGCGATCACCGAGGCCGAGGACCCGGCCGCCGCCGCACGGGCACTGCGCTCCGCACTCGAACCCAGCGCGGGCTGAAGGGGACTTTCCTCTCACCGGACGCACTGAAGGGGACTTTCCTCGCATGAACCGCGAGGCAAAACCCCCGAAGCAACACCGGGACCAAAACGACGGGGAAGGCCCGCCCCCGC
>NZ_JBHYIK010000044.1:22262-49681 GCF_042739735.1 Amycolatopsis sp. NPDC059027
CCACTCTACCCCCGCGGGGGATGTGGGGGAATTACCCCACCCCGTCGGCACTGAGGGGCACTTTCTCCGCTTGCCCCGGGAGTTATTCCCCCTTCAGCAACCGTGTCCACAAAGGACGGTCACTGCGCGCCGGGCGGCGGCTTCTGTTCCTGCGAAGGCTGCTGCTGCGCCGGCGTCGGTGTCGGCGTGGGCTGCTGCTTCGACGTCGACGGCGGGGCCGACGTGGTCGGCGGCGCGCTGCTCGTGGACGGCGGCGGCGAGGACGGCGTGGTGCTCGGCGGCAGGCTCGGCGTCGACGTGGGCGGCGCCTGCCTCGACTCGCTCGGCGGCGGTGCCTGATCGCCGGTGGCAGGGACGTCCTTGTGGTCGTCCCGGCTCTGCCCGGTACCCCCGCCGAAGATGCCGCTTATCCCGTGCTCGCCGCCGATCGTCTTCCCCGTGGTCTTCTCGAAACCGAACAACAGCAGGATCGCCGCCACGAACGCGACGACGCTCGTGCCGATGATCAACGGCCAGCGCAGCTTCCGGAGCTTGCCGGGCGCGTCCTCGGGCGGGCCGTCCAGCTCCGGCCTCGGCAACTTGACCGTCGGCTGGTTCGCCAGGTCGATCTGGGTAACCGGGCCCCCGTCGCGCCCGACGGGTTTGATCTTGCCCGACGTCGCCAGCACCTCGCGTGCCTTCCGCGCGGCCCTGGTCGTGCCGTGCAGCGAACGCAGGTAGATCTCGCTGCCGACCGTCGTCACCACACTCGCCAGCGCGGCGCCGAGCACCGTTCCCGCCACACCGAGCGTGGACCCCAGCAACGCCGCCGTCACCGCGGCCAGTGCCGCGGCGAGAATCTGCGGCACGCGCAGACCCGTCTTCTCTTCCTTTTTCTCCGCGGTTTGTTCGTTCTCCTTGCTCATGATCCCGATCTGTCCGACGTCTTCTACGACTCCCAACGAATAAGGCGTCCGGAGCTATCCATCCGTTGGCGCGGCGTGAGGAACACCACGTTTGAAGTCCACAGTGGACGGTTTCAGGAGTCGTGCGCGAGCGGCCGCACGTGGGTCGGCGGTCCTTCCACGCCACAGTGGAAACACTCGCCGGGGTGCGGACATTCGCCGACTGGATGCTCTTCGGGCGGAGTACCCAGAACGCCGTTGTGAATGCCGAGCGCGATCAATCCGCCCGCGGCGGCGAGCACCGCGCAGATCACCAGCGACGTCCGCCAGCCCGCGGTGAGCGCCGCCGGATCGGTGTACGACGCGCCGGTGAGTCCCGCCGCCGCGGGCAGCACCGCGACCGCGAGAAGACCACCCGAGCGGGCGATGGCGTTGTTGACCCCGGAGGCGACGCCCGCGAACCGGTCGGGGGCCGCGGCGAGCACGGTCGCGGTCACCGGGGCGACCACGACCGACAGCCCGAACCCGAACACGCAGACCGCGGGCAGCACCGCACCGAGGTAGGAGGCGCCGGGGCCGACCCGCATCAGGAGCAGCATGCCGGCGGCGATCAGCAGCGGCCCGGCGACGAGCTGCGTCCGAGGGCCGATGCGCTGGGCGAGCGCCCCCGACCGGCCGGACAACACGAGCATGATCAGGGTGATGGGCAGTCCCGCGAGCCCCGCGGCCGTCGGCGAGTAGCCGAGCGAGACCTGCAGCTGCATGACCATCAGCATCATGACCCCGCCGAGCGCCGCGTAGACGACGAACGTCAGCGCGTTGGCCAGGGTGAACGTCCGGTCGCGGAACAGCGCGGGCGGCACCAGCGGATCCGCCGAGCGGTGCTGGACGAAGACGAAGGCGCCGAGTCCCAGCACGCCGGCGACCGCCGCGATCAGCACGAGCGGGTCGCCGATACCGCGTCCCGGGGCCTCGACGAGCGCGGCGGTGATCCCGGCGAGCCCGATGGCGCCGAGCGCGGCGGCGCCGAAGTCCGGATGCCCGCTGCTCTGCTGGTCACAGGATTCGGGGACGAACCTGCGGGCCATCAGCACGACCACGACGGCCAGCGGGAGGTTGATCAGGAACGCCAGCCGCCACGACCACAGCTGCACGAGGAGCCCGCCGAGCAGGGGCCCGACCGCGGCCGCGATCCCGCCG
The DNA here is from genome assembly GCF_042739735.1 of Amycolatopsis sp. NPDC059027. Taxonomy (NCBI): domain Bacteria; kingdom Bacillati; phylum Actinomycetota; class Actinomycetes; order Pseudonocardiales; family Pseudonocardiaceae; genus Amycolatopsis; species Amycolatopsis sp. NPDC059027. Next base: position 24,347 of record NZ_JBHYIK010000044.1, read on the forward strand.
AGCCCGGACCACGCGCCGATCGCGCGGGCCCGGTCGTCGTGGGCGAACGAAGCCTGCAGGATCGCCAGCGAGCCCGGCGTCAGGAGCGCCCCGCCGATGCCCTGGAGAATCCGCGTGACGACGAGCATCTCGGTGGTCACCGCGGCCGCGCACAGGCCGGACGCGACGCCGAACCAGATCACGCCCGCGACGTACATCCGGCGCCTGCCGTAGCGGTCGCCGAGCGATCCCGCGACGAGGATCAGCGCGGCGAGCGCGAGCATGTAGCCGTCGAGGATCCACTGCAGACCCGCGACCGAGGCGTGCAGCTCTTCACCCATCCGGGGCAACGCGACGTTGACGATCGTGCCGTCGAGCATCGCCATACCGGAGCCGAGGATGGTCGTGGCCAGCACCCCGCGCGCGGCCGAGGTGCCCCACCGGATCCCGGCGTCCGCGGTCGCCGTCACTGTGCCGTTCCGCCCAGTAGTCGCATGGGATCACCGTGGCCCGCGTCCCCGGGGAACGCAAGACGCGGCCCCGGGACGGCGGCAGCGTGATCAGGGAAGCAGGGTCGTGACGAACTTGTAGCGGTCGCCGCGGTAGGTGGCGCGGGCGAACTCGACCGGTTTGCCGTCGGTCGCGAAGGAATGCCGGGTCAGCAGCAGCACCGGCATGCCGACGTCGGCACCGAGCATCTCGGCTTCCCTCGGCCCGGCGAGCGACGTCTCGATGGTCTCCTCGGCGCGTTCGAGTTCGACGCCGTAATGCTCGTGCAGCGTGGCGTAGAGCGAGCCGCCTGCGGACATGTGCTTCTTCAGCCCGCGGAATCGGCCGAGCGGCAGGTGCGTGGTCTCGAGCGCCATGGGCTGGGAGTCGGCGAGGCGCAACCGGCTGAGGCGAAGAATTTTCGCGCCCGACCGGATTCCGAGCAGTTTCGCCAGATCGCCCTCGGCCGACAGCTCTTCGAGATCGAGCAGTTTGGACGACGGTTTGAGGCCCTGCCTGCGCATGTCCTCGGTGTAGGAAGACAACTGGAGACGCTGGGCGAGTTTCGGCTCGGCCGCGAAGGTGCCCTTTCCTTGAACACGGTGCAAGCGGCCTTCCGCGGTCAGGTCGGCCAGCGCCTGCCGGACCGTCGTGCGGGACACCGTGAACTCGCCGGCGAGCGCGCGTTCGGTGGGAATGGGCGAGCCGGGCGGCAACGCGTCGAGCAGGTCGAGAAGATGCTGCTTCAATGCCCAGTATTTGGGCTCCCGCTGGCCGCGAATCGTGCTCACCGAGCCTGCCTCACCCGTGGTGGTTGTCTCCAACATGACCGAACTCCCTCTGCCTTCCCGCTCTGACGCGCCACGCTCCCTGTAGGAAACGTACCCTTCTCCACAAACGCCCCGCCCGGCTAGCATTGGTCTAGACCTGACCGACGCCGCCAGCGCTTCGGGACAGCACGTCCCGGTGGAGAGGAAAGTGATGACCGAACAACGTCCCGGCGAGCACATGGCCGCGGAAATCGCCCAGCAACCGGCAGTTCTCGCCGGGCTGGTCGAGCGTCAGGCCGAAATCGCCGAGGTGGCGGAAAAAATCTCACAGCGGCCCCCGCGATTCGCCCTCCTCGCCGCGCGTGGCTCCAGTGATCACGCTGCGTTGTACGCGAAATACCTGATCGAGGTACTGCTCGGCCTCCCCGCCGGCCTGGTCTCGCCGTCCACCGCCACGCTCTACGGAGCCCGTCCCGACCTGCGGGACGTGCTCTTCGTCACGGTCAGCCAGAGCGGCGGCTCCCCCGACCTGATCGAGGTCACCGAAACCGCGCGCAGCCAGGGCGCGCTCACCGTGTCCGTCACCAACACCCCCGAATCGCCGCTGCGTGCGGCGTCCGAGCTGGGTGTCGACATCGGCGCGGGGGTCGAGAAGGCCGTCGCCGCGACCAAGACGTACTCCGCGACGCTGATGGCGTTGTACCTGCTCATCGACGCCGTGCGCGGTGGGAAGGCGGCCGACGCGGCGAAGATCGGCGAGCTGGCGCAGCAGACGCTCGACAGCGCGGACGCCGGTGTCCAGCGCGCGGTCGACCGCTACCGCTTCGTCGACCGGGTCCTCACCACCGGCCGCGGCTACTCCTACGCCTCCGCGCTGGAGGGTTCGCTGAAGCTGGCCGAGACGAGCTACCTCGCCGCCCGCGCGTACAGCGGCGCGGACCTGCTGCACGGCCCGGTCGCGGCCGTCGACGGCGAGACCGCGGTGCTCGCGGTGACCAGCAACGGGCACGGCGGTCAGGCCATGCGCGAGGTGCTGGACGCGGTCGGCAAGCGGGGCGCGGACGTGCTCGCCGTCGGCTCGGCGGCCGAGGACGTCCCGGCGGCGCTGCGCATCGGCGTCGCGCCCACGGTCGAGGAGCTGGCGCCGATCCTGGAGATCCTGCCGATCCAGCGGATCGCGCTCGGCCTGTCGCTCGCGCGCGGCGGTGACCCGGACAGCCCGCGCGGGCTGCTCAAGGTGACCAAGACCCGGTGAGTTACACGATCGGCGTGGACGCCGGTGGCACCTCGACCCGCGCGGTCGTGGTCGATGCCACCGGCGTCGTGCTGGGCCGGGGACGTGGCGAAGGCGCCAACCCCAACGCACACGAGCCCGCCGTCGCCGCCGGACGCGTCGCGGACACGATCGTCGCGGCGCTCGGCGAGCTCGATCCCGCGCGCGTGCGCGCCTGCGTGGTCGGTATGGCCGGGGTGAGCAAACTGTCCGATCCGTCCGTGGCGGCGGTTTTCGCCGCCGCGTGGGAGCGGATCGGGCTGAGCGGCGTGGTGCGGACCGTGACCGACGCGGAGGTGGCGTTCGCCTCGGCAACGTCCTCACCGGACGGAACGGTCCTCGTCGCGGGCACCGGCTCGATCGCCGGGCGCATCCGGGACCACCGGCTCGCCGGCACGGCGGGCGGGTACGGCTGGCTGCTCGGCGACGAGGGATCGGCGTTCTGGCTCGGCAGGGAGGCCGTGCGCTCCACTTTGGAGGCACTCGGCAGGGGCCTGCCGCTCGACGGGCTCGCCGCCGCGGTGCTCGCCGAGGCACTGGCACTGTCCGCTGTGGACATTGTGACCGACAGCGACCGGATCACCGCTTCCCGTGCTCTCATCACGAAGGCGAACGCCGACGCGCCGATCCGCCTCGCGCGTTTCGCTCCGCTCGTGAGCGCGGCCGACGCCGCCGGGGACCCCGCGGCGAAGCGGATCACCTCGTCCGCGGCCGAACTTCTCGTGGCGAACGCCCTCGCGACACGCGAGCCCGGCGAGTCGTCACCCGTTGTGCTGGTCGGCAGTGTGCTGTCTCCCGAAGGACCAGTCGGCGCACTGGTACGGGCCCGGTTGACCGGTTGCGAGGTGCTGACCAGCTCCGACGGCGTCCTCGGCGCGGCGTGGCTTGCCGCTCTGGCCGCCTTCAAGGGCGACGCGATGCGCCCTTCGGAACAATAAAAATCGGCAAAAGGTGGCACAACGAGTCGAAAACATCGACGCGAGCCGGGTTGTCCGGGTACCGTAGGAACCGGCCCCCGGACCCTCCCCCCTCGCCGGGGGCCGCCTTATGCCTTGGGTACGTCACCCGGCGGGTCATCCGGCACAGCGCGCAAGCCCGGATGTCCCGCCGGCAACGTCCGGAAGAGCACCCAGCCGCTCACCGCGACGGTCAGCGCCACCAGCGGCCAGGAAAGCACCGTGCGGGCCACACCCAGCGCGACGACCTGGCCGGACCACCACAGCCCGCCGTACACCAGCACCCGCAGGGTGTACTGGCCGAACACCCAGACCCAGCTCGCCCGTGAGTAGGCGCGCAGCAGCGCGGGATCGCGGCGCCACCGCGTCTTCTGTCCCGTCACCAAGCCGACCACGACGCCGAGCAGCGGCCAGCGGACGACGATGCTCGCCGCCCACGCAAGCGCGCTGGCCACATTGGACAGCAGCTGGATGAGGAAGAAGTCCTCGGCACGCCCGGTGTGCAGCGCGATGAGCGCGGCGACCACCACGGCGGCCACGCTCACCACCAGCGCGCGGGCCTTGCCGCCGCGGGCGATCCGGAACACGGCGAGCGCGGCGGCCACCGCGATGGCCGCACCGGCGCCCCAGGCGATCGACCGGCCGGAGACGAGCCAGCCGACGACGAACGCGACCGGCGGGATGCTCGCGTCGATGGCACCCTGGCGGCCGCCGAGTACCTGCGCGAGCGACTCGCGGCGCACGGATTCGTCGGTCACGCTCTCCAGCCTGCCCGAAGCCGGTGAGCGCCCTGGGCACGGGGAGACCTACACCACATGCGTAGCGCATGGCCCAGTGGAGCGATTTACGTCACGAGCTGTGAAATCGACGTAATGGAGATGCGCCGACATCCGGCAAGATAAGAGACTGTGACTGCCGGTTGAACCCGACGGGCTCAGGGGGACTGCGCCCGAAGGTTAGTTGGGGTGTACAACTATATGTCGGGGGCAGCGCGACGGACGGGAAGGGGACCCAGCGTGTTTGACAGTTATGTGGCGATCGGCGACAGCTTCACCGAAGGCCTGAACGACGAGTTGCCCGATGGCACCTTTCGCGGGTGGGCCGACCGGCTGGCCGAGATCCTCGCAGGTGGGCGAGCCGGTTTCCAGTACGCGAACCTCGCGCTGCGCGGCAAGATGATGGACGAGATCCTCACCGAGCAGCTGCCGATCGCCCTCGAGCTGAAGCCCGATCTGGTCACCGTGTGTGCCGGCGGCAACGACATCATCGTGCCCGGCGCCGACGTCGACGCGGTGGCCGCCCGCTTCGAGGCCGGGATCGCCTCGCTGCGCGCGGCCGGGATCCCGGTGGTCATCTTCAACGGCCCGGACACCAAGTCGCTGTCGGTCATGCACGTGCTGCGGAGCAAGGTCGGCCTCTACAACGCCCATCTGTGGGCGATCGCCGACCGGCACGGCGCCAAGATGGTCGACATGTGGGGCATGGAACCGCTGCACGACCGTCGCGCGTGGAGCGACGACAGGCTGCACTTCACGCCCGAGGCGCACCGGCGGATCGCGCTGCGTACCGCGGAGGTGCTCGGCGTTCCCGTCGAGAGCGACTGGCGCGAGCCGTGGCCGGAGACCGGCGAGCCCCACACGTGGATCACCTCGCGCCGCTCGGATCTGGAGTGGACGAAGGTGCACCTGCTGCCGTGGATAAGGCGTCAGCTCAAGGGCGAGTCCATGGGCGACGGCCTGTCCCCCAAGCGACCCCAGCTGGCTCCGCTGGCTCCCGTCGAGCTGCCGGTCGAACTGCCCGGCAGCGCCGCCGCCAGCTGACCCGGACGCGGGGTGGCGCTGAGTCGCCAAGTCGGGCCGCCCGGCTTACAGTCCCCTTATGCCCGGCGCACGCAGCTGGATCCGGCTGATTCCGATCGCGCTGCTGGTCACTGCCCTGCTCGCGGGGATCGTGACCTGGCTGCGTTCGGGTGCCATCGAGTCGGACCTGACCGCACGGTCACAGGCCGCGCTGGCCGCGGCCGGGCTGCCGCCGGGCACCGTGAGCTTCTCCGGGCGGGACGCGACGCTGAGCGGGTTCCCGCCGGAGCAGGCGACCCGCGCGCTCGACGTCGTCCAGTCCGTGGACGGGGTGGGGGCGGCCGGGATCTCCGGCGACGTCCGGCCCGCGGGGCCACCGCCGGGAAGCGCTTCCCCGCCACCGCCCGCGACGCCGCCGTCGCAGGAACCGCCAAGCACGCCACCGAGTTCCGCCGCACCACCGGCCGACAAGGCCGGGCTGCAGGCCGAGATCGATCGCGTCCTGGCCGCCACGCCCATCACCTTCACCCCGGACAGCTCCCGGCTCACCGCCCGAGGCACCCAAGCCGTCCGTGAGGTGGCGAAGGTGCTCACGAAGGCTCCGGACGGCTTCCAGTTCCGCGTCGGCGGGCACGCCGCGCGCGGCCCCGGTGGCGAACGCGCCGCGCTCCGGTTGTCCCAGGACCGCGCCAGGGCGGTCGCGAAACTCTTGCAGGCCAACGGTGTTCCGCAGGATCGGGTCACCGCGCAGGGCTACGGCGACACCCGGCCCGCCGCCGGCGGCGACGACCGCCGGGCCGAGATCACGGTCGAACAGGGGTGATGGCGATGTTCTGGCTCTTCGCACAGATCTGGCTCTGGCTGCTCGTCGCGTTCCTCCTCGGGATGGTCGTGACGTGGCTGCTGATGCGGGCCGCGCAACGCCGCGAGACATCCGCCGAAGCCGCGTACGCCGAACCCGAGCCGGAACCGGACCGCGAGGTCCACGAGACCCACGAACCGGCACCACATGCGGCGGAGGAAACCCAGTACATCCCGCAGGCCGCCTATGCCGAAGAGGACCACGGCCACCACGAGGACGACTACCACTACCCGCCCGACGAGTACTCGCACGATGAACAACCGCACTACCTGGACGAGGAACCGGACGTTCCCGAACCCGAGGGACATCGCGAAGGCCAGCTCCCCGCGTCGGCACCACCGCACGCACAGCACGTCCAGGAGGAGCCCGCCTGGCCCGCCGCCGACGACTGGCCGTCGGAGCACCAGGACGGGCCCACCCCGGACGGCCCATCGCCCCGCTCCCACCAACCGGGGCGCAGGAGCTGACACCCACCTGGTAAGTTCGGCTACGCACTGTGAGCGGGAGCCGAGCACGTTCTTCGATCGGGAGCCCCGAGGCGACGAAGGAGGCTGTCGATGGCGCTCCCGCGCTGGACGGCGGAGAACCTGCTGCCACCCGGCCGCCATCACGCCGACCTCGCCGACGTCTACGAGCGGCTGGTCTTCGACGCGCCGCACCAGAACGAGCGCGAGATCCTGTTCAGCGCGTTGAACAGTTATCTGGGCGTGGCCAGGCGGATCATCCCGTCCGGGCGGGCGTGGATCGGCGGCGCCTTCGTGACGCGGACCCCGCATCCGCCGCACGGTCTCGACGTCGTGCTGATCCCGGACGAATGGGGTGCGCTGAAGCGCCTCGACGACGCCGGCCGGTCTGCCCTGTACGGCCTGCTGACGCTGCGGGGCGTGTTCGTCGGGCAGCCCGCGATGTACCTCGATCAGGTTCAACCGGTCGGGGGGATGCTGGACGGCTTCCTGTGCCGCCCCGGCGACGAGGACGTCTGGGCCGAGGTCTGGGCCGAAGGCGGCAAGGGATATCCGGAGATGGTCTGGTGAGGAACGAATTCCGCCGCGTCGCGGACGAGATCCCCGGCGGCACCTGGCTCGACGACCTCGCGCGCGCGTCGGCGATGGCCGCGAACGCCAAGTTCGAGCGGACCTGCCGCTCGCCGCTGCTGCACGTGTCGGTCATCGGCGAGACGCACATCGACGCGTACACGTTCTCCGACATCAGCCGGGCGCTGCAGGACGCGACCGCGAAGATCGGGCACATCATCCGCAACCCGTCGAACGAGGTCACGATCGTCCAGCAGGCCGACCGGGACAAGGCCCCGCTCATCCAGCGCGGCCAGGCGGGCAACGCGATCTTCTTCGGCTTCCCCGAACTGGAAGACCAGGCCGACGCGCTGATCCACGACGGGATCGAGACGCTCTCCGAGCGCGCGGTCAAGGAGCTGTGCGACTTCCTGCCCGCCAACGGCTCCGACGACGGCGCGCTCGACGCCGTCCTGCTCCAGCGCGACACCGTCCGCAACGCGGTGAGCGACGTCGTCAACGCGGTCAGCAAGCACGCCGGGATCGGGATGGCGCTGACACCGACGTCCGGCGAGCAGGTGACCCGCAGCATGACCACCGAACAGGCCAGGATCCTGCAGGGCAGCCTGCGGGAGTCCCGCGAGGCCGTCGGCTACGAGACGGTCAGCGGGCGGCTCGACGGCGTCCGCACGCGGCGGCGGATCTTCTACCTCGAACGCGAATCCGGCGGCACGATCCAGGGCGCGGTCGCCGAGGACCTGCTCGACCAGATCAAGGAGAACCTGGACCGTCCGGTCACCGCGCGGCTGCGGGTCGTGCGCACCACGACCATCGACGGTCGCCGCGGGCGTCCGGTGCACGAACTGCTCGAGATCACTCCCGAAGTGAGCCTGTTCGACCACTGAGGCGACGCAAGCCCACCCAACCACTGAAGGACGCCTTCAGTGCGCTCGACGCACCGAAGGCGTCCTTCAGCGCATCACCGATTACCCAGAGTTGCCAACTGGGCCGCACGGCTCATTCCCCGTTCCCGCGAACGCCCGTGCGCATTGCGAATTCCGTCGGCACCCGGCGATGCGGAAAAAACGGACCGATCCAGCGGGCCGACTTGTCCGAAAGACCCATCTCCATTGGCATTTGCTGGGAAATCCGATAATTCCTGCATTGACCATCGTTAGCACTGGTCAACGAATGACGGGACACTCGCGGTGAAGGTGGGACAATGACGTTTTCCAGTATGTAACGATTTCGTTCGGCGCCACACTTTTGGGTTAACGTCGGCCCTCTCCGAGCCGAAGGGCAGTGCAAATGATCACCGAGCCGCCGTACCCGCGCTCGACCGCGCGACACGGCCGAGGAGAGGATCCGATCGCCGCCAGCCAGCGACGCAGAGCGAGCAAGGTGAAACCGCGCCGGAACGTGCTCGGCCTCATCGGTCTCGTATGCGGCGTGGCCGCGCTGGGGGTGGCTTTCCTTCCGGTCGCCGACCTGGCGGCCTGGCCGCTGTCGGCAGGCGGTCTGGTGCTCTCGATCGTCGGTGTCGTCCAAGCGCGCCGCGGCACGGTGGGCGACCGGGGCGCGGCCGTCGCCGGCGTGGTCGTCGGTGTGCTCGCGATCCTCGCGACGGCGGGCTGGCTCGTGTACCGGACCTTCTTCAGCGGCGGCACCGAGGCGGGCTTGCACATGCCCGCGGTGAACGGCGACAAGCACACCGTCGGTTTCGTGGTGACCGCGAACGGCGGGGCGAACGTGCGGTACGGGAGCCTCAACACGCAGCGGACCGAGACCGCGCCGTCGAGCACGGACGCGTGGCGGCAGCAGGCGTCCTACAACTCGGGCGCGTACCTGCTGACGTTGACCGCAGACTCGCCGAACGGCAGCGTCAACAACCAGATCAGCTGTTCGATCACAGTGGACGGCAAGAAAGTCGCCGAGAACACCGGCACGACGATCGCGCTGTGCACGGCCAACGTCGGCTGAAACCGTCCCGGGAAAGGGCTTTCGGGGGAGCCCCACCACACCACGTGTGGTGCCTGGCGCCCGGCCGGTTCTCCCCCCCGCCGGTCCCCGGCCGGGCCGCCTGAGCCGTCACGGGACGGCTCCTGGTCGAACCCGGCTAGGGGTTGCGGGTTCGACGCGCCCGCTTCACAGACCGCCCCTCCCCTAGGGCTCAGCGGGCACTGGCCGGACCCTACGCGGATCTCGGCCTGCGTCACTAAGAATCCACTAAGGGTGCGCACTTGGGCACCCCCTGACAGGTCATTTTCCGCTCGATGGCACACCGATTCCGGGACCGAAAGGGCACATTCGCGTGTTCGAACGGGCAACTCCCGTGTCCGGACGGAGATCTCGTGTGTTCGGGCGGAGAACCCGTGTGTTCAGTCCGGACCGGTCAGTTCGACACGGACAGTGCCGGTCAGTTTCGGATTCGCGCGCTCGTAGATCCGCAGTGCCGTCGCGAACTCCTCGCGCGCGGCCTCGGCCTCACCCCTGGTGCGCAGCACCCGGCCCAGCGTCAGGCGCAGCACGCCCTCCTGCAGATCGAACCCGCAGCGCACGGCGAGGTCGATGGCCTCCCTGGCGTACCGCTCGGCGTCGTCGAACACGCCGATCCGGAGGTTGAGCTCGGCGAGCCGGTTCAGCGACACGACCGCGTAGCAGTCGTCGCCCAGCTCCCGGTCGATCGCCAGCGCCTCGAGCTGGTGCGCGATCGCGTCCACGTACCGTTCTGCCCGCTTCTCGACCACCGCGCAGTCGTTCAGCACCTGTCCGAGCAGTTCGATGTCCTCGCCGCGTTCGGCCTCCGACAGTGCCCAGCGCAGCCGTTCGACCGCCCGTTCGTGCTCGCCGGACAGGCTGAGCAGGCTGCCGTAGTGGATACCGGCACAGATCGACAGCCGGGGGTCGCCGAGTTTGGCGGCCAGTTCCCCGGCCCGCTCGGCGTCGGCGAGACCGCTGTGCGGCACCTCGAACGTCAGCGCGATCGCGGCCCGCGCGATGAGCATCCAGCACTGCCCCGCCAGGTTGTCCGCGCCCTCGGCCGCGCGCAGCCCGCAGTCCACCATCCGCGTCCACTCGTCGAGCAGCGGCGAGACGAGCCGGTAGCTGTGCGCGACCTGCGCCAGTCGCCAGGCTTGTTCGTACCGGCCCTCGGCGTTCAGTGCGTTCAGCGTCGCCAGCACGTTCGGCCACTCCGCGGCGAACCACTCGGCCGCGTCGGCGAAGGACGGCAGCGCGGGCAGCTCGACGTCGTCCAGCTCGCCGGAGAAGTCGAACGGGTCGACGATCCGCAGCATCCGGCGGCGGGCGAGATCACCCGTGCGCAGGTAGAACCCCACGAGCCGGTCCAGTATCGCGGCCCTGCGCTCGGCGGGAAGTTCCGTTTCGGCCAGCTCACGCAGGTAGACGCGGACGAGATCGTGCGACGCGAACACGTCGCGTTCGGTCTCGGCGATCAGGTTGTGCGCGGCGAGCGCCCGCAGCCGCCGCCGGGCCTCGGCCACCGGCACCCGCGCGATCGCGCCCATCAGGTGCGGGCCCGCCGCCGGCCCCGGTACCGCGCCGAGCTGGAGGAGTATCTCGGCGACTTCGGGGGACAGACTGCGGAAGGAGACGTCGAAGGCTGCGCGCACTCCACCGTCGGCACCCTCGACCTGCAACGCGGCCAGCCGGGTGTGCTCGTCCCGGAGTTCCGCGACGAGGTCCTGCGCCGTCCACTCCGGACCCGCGGCCAGCCGGGCACCGGCGATCCGCAGGGCGAGCGGCAGATACCCGCAGAGCCTCGCCAGTTCGTGGTTGAGCGCGGCCGGACCGGCCAGCTCCTCGATGACCTGGACGGCGTCGGGCTCGGCGAGCGTCCCGAGCACCCGCAGCTTCGCCGCGTTCGACACCGCGAGCCCGTCCAGCCGCGAACGGCTCGTCACCACCGTCATCGACCCCGAGCTCGGTGGCAGCAACGGCCGCACCTGGTCGGCCGAGCGCGCGTCGTCGAGCAGCACCAGCATCCGGCGCCGGGCGATCAGTGACCGGTAGAGCGCGACCCGCTCGTGCACCCGCTCCGGGATCTGCGACGTCTTCACGCCGAGGCCGAGCAGGAACTGGGTGAGCAGTTCGGCGGGCTCGAGCGGCGAATGCCGCGAGTCGAACCCGCGCAGCGACGCGAACAACACGCCGTCCGGGAAGTGGTCGGCAACCCGGTGTGCCCACCAGACGACGAGCGCGCTCTTGCCGATCCCTGCCGTGCCCGAGACGACGGCGACGGTGCCGTCGCCCCGGCCGACCAGCCCGTCGAGCCACGCGAGATCGGCCTGTCTCCCCGGCAGGCTCGGCACCGCGGCCGGCAGCTGGGAGGGGCCGGGCTCGGGATCCGGCTGGGCGCCGCGGGTCCCGGCGGCCTCCGCGCGGGGCGGCAGATCGTCGTTGAGGATCCGCTCGTGTACCCAGCGCAGCTTGGCCTCGGGCTCGACGCCGAGCGAGTCCATGATCGCGCGGGAGACGGTCCGGTACAGCTCGAGCGCGTCACCCCGGCGGCCCGCGTAGTACAGCGCGCGCATGAGCTGGCCCGCGGTGCGCTCGGCGAGCGGGTTCGCCCGCACGATCGGGCTCAGCTCGGCGATCAGCTCCGCGTGGCGGCCCAGATCGAGGTCCGCGTCGACCCTGGCGCCGTGCACCGCGAGCCGCAGATCCTCCAGTTCCGGCGCGCGCAGCGAATCGGGCACCCCGGACAGCGCGGGACCACGCCACAGGGCCAGCGCCTCGGCCAGCAGCGCCGCGGCGGCCTCCGGACGGGCGTGCGCGGCCCGGCCGAGCAGGGACCGCGCGTGGTGGACGTCGATCCGCATCGGGTCGACCTTGAGCAGATAACCGGGCGGGCTGGTGAGGATGCGGGCACCGTCCTCGCCCTGGACGTTGCGCAGCACCCGCCGCAGATGCGAGACGTTGCCGTGCACGATGGTCCGCGCGGTGGCGGGCGGGTCGTGGTCCCACAGCGCGTCGATGATTTCGTCGAGCGCGACGACCTTGTTGACGTTCAGCGCCAGCAGGGCGAGCAGGCCGCGGACACCCGGGCCGCCGATCGGCACCGTCCGTTCGCCGACGACGAGCTGGACCGGCCCGAGCAGCCGGAATCGTGCGGTCGATCCGATTTCGGCCATGCTCGCGCCCACCTCCCCGTGTGATTCCGGCGTCTCCCCCGCCAGAAATGTCAACTTACCGTGATCGGGGGCTGACACACACGGTTCTCGCGAGAAGAACACGCGGACAAGGGTGCCAATCGGGTGCTCCGTTCGCCGCAAGAACGGCGCCTTCTCACCGAATGCCACATCAGGGACGTCGATTACGCCGGATGTCGTAATGCATTCGTACGTAACCACGGATATCGCATTCACAAAAAAAGTCGGGCCCTGCACCATCAGTCCCGATCTGATGGTGCAGGGCCCGACTTGGAGCCGTCGGCTGGGCCGCCAGGGGGCACGGTCCACCCGACTGCCACCGTCCGGCCGTCCGGGCGGGCTCACCCCGAGCTTCAAGAACCCGGACGACTTTCGGCGACGTCGGTGCGCGGACCACTGCCCGCGCGGTGGCGACAAGGTAACAGGGCGCACAGACCCGGCTACAGCCGCCCCTCCGTGCCCGGGTCCCCCGCGGGGGTCAGCGGCTCAGCGGCGTCGAGTCCCGGCCCGCGATGAACGCCGGGCGCGGCTGCGCGGCCGCGTACGGGTCGCCCAGCGCGTTCTCCACGCTGTTGAACACCAGGAAGATGTTCGACCGCGGATACGGGGTGATGTTGTTCGACGAGCCGTGCATGATGTTCGAGTCGAACCACAGCGCCGAACCCGCCTGGCCGGTGAACTGGTCGATGCCGTACTCGGCGGCCAGCTTGGTGATGTCGTCCTCGGCCGGGACACCGACGCGCTGGTCCTTGAGCGAGCTCTTGTAGTTGTCGTCGGGCGTCTCGCCGACACACTGGACGAACGTGCGCTGCGAACCGGGCATGACCATCAGCCCGCCGTTGAACGGGTAGTTGTCGGTCAGCGCGATCGAGCAGCTGACCGCGCGCGGCGCGGGCATCCCGTCCTCGGCGTGCCAGGTCTCGAAGTCCGAGTGCCAGTAGAACCCGGTGCCCTTGAAACCGGGCATGTAGTTGACCCGGCTCTGGTGGATGTAGACCTCGGAACCGAGGATCTGCCGCGCCCTGTCGAGCACCCGCGGGTCGCGCACGAGTTCGGCGATGAGCTCGCTGATCTCGTGCACGTCGAACACCGACCGCACCTCACCGGTCTTCTGCTCGGTGATCACCCGTTCGTCGCCGTGCAGGTCATCGGACGAGGACAACCGGACCAGCTCCTGCCAGTACGTCTGGACCTCGGCCGGCGAAAGCAGGTCCTCGACGACCGTGTAGCCCTTGGTCTCGTGGTTGGCCAGCGTGGCCGCGTCGATCGGGCCATCGGCGTCGGTACCCCACACGGTGGGGTGCACGCGGGGCAGGTGCTCCGGCGTGCCGGTGATCCGCGTCGGGTAGGAATCTTCGACGCGGGTGCCCATCAGTGTCACAGTGGTTCGCCTCCTGACGTTGTCGGACGGGTTCGGCTTATGAGGCTTCTTCGGTCACCAGCGGGTACACGCCGTTCTCGTCGTGCACCTCGCGGCCGGTGACCGGCGGGTTGAACACACACACGCACTTGATCTCGGTCCTGGGCCGGACCTGGTGCTTGTCGTGGTCGTCCAGCAGGTAGAGGGAGCCCGGCTTGAGCGGGTAGACCTTTCCGGTCGCCTTGTCCTCGATCTCCCCTTCGCCCGAGACGATGAACACGGCTTCGACGTGGTTGGCGTACCAGAAGTCGTTCACCGTCCCCGCGTAGAGCGTGGTCTCGTGCACCGAGAACCCGGCTCCCTCCTTGGCGAGGATGATCCGTTTGCTTCGCCAGTTCGGGGTCTTGATGTCGGACTCGGTGTCGGTGACCTCGTCCAGGGTGCGGACAAGCACAGGCGCTCCTCAGTTCTTCAGTACGGTGGCGACGGACTCGTCGATGATCGAGAGCCCCTGGGTCAGTTCTTCGTCGGACAACGTCAGCGGCGGAAGCAGCTTCATCACCTCGCCATCCGGTCCGGATGTCTCCATCAGCAGACCGCGGTCGAACGCCGCGGCGCAGACCCGGCCGGCGAGGTCGCCGCTGGCGAACTCGAGACCGCGCGCGAGCCCACGTCCCTTGGCCGTCAGCTCGGCCTCGGGATAGGTCTCGACGATGCCGGAGAACGCGGCGCCGATCCGCTCGCCCTTCGCCCTGGTGGACTTCTCCAGGTCGTCGTCGTTCCAGTATGTCCGGATCGCCTCGGTCGCGGTGACGAAAGCGGGGCTGATGCCGCGGAAGGTGCCGTTGTGCTCGCCCGGCTCCCATACGTCGAGCTCGGGCTTGATCAGGGTGAGCGCCATCGGCAGGCCGTAGCCGCTGATCGACTTCGACAGGCACACGATGTCCGGCTTGATGCCCGCGTCCTCGAAGCTGAAGAACGGTCCGGTGCGGCCGCAGCCCATCTGGACGTCGTCGACGATGAGCAGGATGTTGTGCCGCCGGCACAGCTCCTGCAGCCCGTGCAGCCATTCCATGCGCGCGGCGTTGATGCCGCCCTCGCCCTGCACGACCTCGACGATCACCGCGGCGGGTTCGTTGAGCCCGCTGCCGGAGTCCTCCAGGAGCTTCTCGAAGTACAGGAAGTCCGGCATGGCGCCGTCGAAGTACTTGTCGTAGGGCATCGGGGTGGCGTGCACCAGCGGGACGCCGGCGCCGCCGCGCTTCATCGAGTTACCGGTGACCGACAGCGCGCCCAGCGTCATACCGTGGAACGCGTTGGTGAAGTTGATGACCG
The DNA here is from genome assembly GCF_042739735.1 of Amycolatopsis sp. NPDC059027. Classification (NCBI taxonomy): domain Bacteria; kingdom Bacillati; phylum Actinomycetota; class Actinomycetes; order Pseudonocardiales; family Pseudonocardiaceae; genus Amycolatopsis; species Amycolatopsis sp. NPDC059027. The sequence goes on from NZ_JBHYIK010000044.1 coordinate 39,354, forward strand.
ATTCCTTGCCGGTCACCTTGCGCGCCAGCTTCAGCGCGGCCTCGACGGCGTTCGCGCCACCGGGGCCGGGGAAGATGATCTTGTAGTCCAGTTCGCGCGGACCGAGGATCTTCTCCTGGAACGTCTGCAGGAAATCGCGCTTGGCCACGGTGAACATGTCCAGCGCGTGGACGACGCCGTCACGCTGGATGTAGTCGAGCAGCGCCTGTTTCAGCACCGGGTTGTTGTGCCCGTAGTTGAGCGCGCCGGCGCCCGCGAAGAAATCGAGGTACGCCTTGCCGCTCTCGTCGTGCAGCCAGCTGCCCTGTGCCCGGTCGAAGACGACCGGCCAGCCGCGGCTGTAGCTGCGAACTTCGGATTCGAGCTCTTCGAAGATGCTCATGACGTTTTCTTTTCTCCCTATCGCGGGGAATTAACGTATTACTGACGATTAAGCGGTTGCAGCGGCCCGATACGGTACAGGTCCTCGGGTGCGTGCACGTTCTCGTCGTCCGGAAAATCCTCGGCCTCGAACAGCCTGCTGGTTTCACACGAGGTGTTCCAGCGCTTCGCGAACGACGCGAACAGCCGGATGGAGGCCTCGTTGTCCGGCGTGATCGTGGTCTCCAGATAGCGCACCCCGCGCTCGACCAGCCGCGTGAACAGCTCGTCGAGCAGCGTCCCGGCCAGGCCTTTCCCGCGCTGCGACGCGTCGACGGCCACCTGCCAGACGAGCGCCGTCTCCTGCTCGTCGGGTCTGCGGTAGGCGATCACGAAACCAACGGGTTCGCCGCCTTCGGAGACCACAACCGAACTCTCCGCGAAATCGCGGCACCACAGCATGTACGCATACGGCGAGTTGAGATCAAGCTTTGCCGAATCGCGAGCGATTCGCCAGAGCGCGGCGCCATCGGCCTTGGTCGGGGATTCGATCAAGAGCTTTCCGGACATACTCATGAAACGTAACAGAGAATTTTCTTCCCGCCAGCGACAGCGCCTCGGACAGCGCGCCTACCTGCGAGGACGGAAAAACTCGCGTGACTAGTCCCACATATGCGTTTGATCGGGCCATGATCTGGGTACGACATGCGGCTGGGCCGCCCACCTGTCGTCAGCGGCCTCCAGTCCGGTCACTACTCGACGATGAACCGAAATGACTCGCTTCGCAAGGCGGACACGCATACTTTCCGTACCTGACCCATCATCGCGAGTTCCGCCGGGCTTGTTACCGAGGTGTGTGCCGCAGCGGTTTCCGGGTCGCCGAATTCTCCCTTTCACCAGGCGATCCTCACCCTTTCCTGTAGCCGATCGCGGTGCTTTGCGAGCAGGAGCACAGGCACGTCGCCCTCGTGAAGATGACGAAGCGTGGCCACCGAACTTCGTAGCGCCACCGGCGGACTGGAGTCGCGTTCGGAGGTCCGTGAATGCCACATCGAGGGACTCTGATTCCCTCGATGTGGCATTCACGGACAAGCTCTCGCCCCACTATCCACAGGGCCAACCCGCTTGTGGACAACTAGTCCCCCCAACGCCTGCGGACCCCGGTTCTGTCGTGCTCCGGCGATACGATGAATGTGGGGGGCGCCCCGCAAGCTCGTGACAGCACTCCGTGCGCCCGTTCATCAGTCCTATGAGGGCTGTCGACGTGTCCTTTATGGAGCGCGGCGCCGTGAAGGCCTCCTTCACGGCGCTGAGTGCCGTGAAGGAGGCCTTCACGGCGTTCGGCGGGGCATGGGGACTGCGTGACACCGGCGAGAAGGGCGTCAGAGGCGGTCCTTCGGGGTCGAGCGGCGCAGGCGGCGGGTGACGCTGCCCAGCGGCGTCCAGACCGCGGGCAGCACGATCAGCGCGGCCACCACGAGCCACCACACCGGGGCCTCGCCGCGCCGCCAGCCCGCGACCACGCCGCCCAGCCAGCCGAACAGCGGATCGGCGATCGGCGGCAGGAACGCGGCGAACAACAGCGCCGCCACGACCAGCACCCCGAGCACGGTGAGCACCATCCGCCACGTCCGCCGCAGCGTGATCAGGCTGACCACGAGGAACACCAGCGCGCCCGCCGCGACCGGCATGCCCACCCACTGCAGGACCTGACCGCCGTTCCCGCCGAGCACGAACCCCGCCAGCACGGTGACCGCGGCCGCCACGAGGTTCCACGGCCGCCCCAGCCGCACCGCGCCGCGCGTGATCCACCACGCGCTGCGCCCGGTCGTCTGCGCGAAACCGACCGCGGGCTGTACCGACTTCGGCACCCGCGCCGCCCCGGCCGCGGCGTTCATCCCGGCCGCGCCCGCCTTGATCAGCGTCGACGTCAGCAGCATCGTCCCGCGTTCGTCCTCGACCTTCTCCGCGGACACCCGGCACGTCTGGAAAACCCGCTGCGTCGCGGCGTCATCGGCCGAAGGCTCGGCCCCGACCTTGCGGAACGCCGCCGACGCCTTTCCGTTGCCCTTGGCCGTTTCCAGATCCTCCTCGGCGTGCCGGCACACCACGGGAAGCTCTTCGCGCGCGATTTCGAGCTGCCGTGCCCGCGCGAGCACCATCGCGGTGACCGGCATACTCAGCGGCACGGCCTCCGCGACTTCGACGTCCCGGAGTTGCGCGTCGAGACCGAGGAAACCCAGCTCCTCGGCGAGCTGCCCGGCGAACGATTCCGCTTCCCCCGGACCGAGATTGTCCGCGGGACCGGGCAGGATCCAGCCGACGGACTTGAACGTTTCCCGCACCCGTTCCCGGAACGCCCCGGCCCCGGCGAGATCACGCAGCAACCGCAGGCGTTTCGGGTCGAGCAGGCACTGCATCAGCCAGCCCGCGCCGTCGATCCGGCCCCACATCCAGTCGCTGGCCCGCCACGAAGCCTTGTAGAACGCGCCGAAGTCACCCACCTGCATCCCGGTCAGCTTGGTGTGCGCACGCGTGCGGCTCATGTCCAGCAGGGTGCGGGTGTCCGCGCTGACCTGGACGAGGTCGACGCGCTGGTCCACCGACGGAGGCTGCGCCAGCAGCCCACGCGTCGCCACGTGCAAGGCCAGCAACCTGGCCAGCACGACGTCGTCACCCGCGCTCTTGTCGTCCGCGGTGAGCCCGAACCAGTCGAGCAGTGTGCGGACGGTGTCGGCCGCTCCTTCGGTCTGCTCACCCACCAACGCCCGCAGTACCGGTGCCGCCTGACGCAGCGCGCCCGCCACGCTCGGCCACGCCTCGCGCAGGGTGTCCGCCCGGCCCTTCCCCGCCCATTCCGCGGCCAGCGCGGCGATCCAGCCGTCCAGCGACATCCCGGCGGGCGGCGGTTCGTGCTCCACCACCCACGGCGTCAGCTTCACGCCGCGTGCCGCCGCGCGCCGGGCCTGGTGCAGCAGCGCGCGGCATTCGTTGAGCTGCGCTGCCTGTTCCGGCGACGGGCCGAGCCGGAACCCGGCGTTGATCACCTGGATGCCGGTGCCGACGGCGTCGTCGAGCGCCGTGGTGCGGAACCCGATCAGCTCGTCGAGCGAGACTCGTCCGCCCGGCGGCTGGTCCGGCACGCCGTCCCGCAGGCCATCGGCGGCGACGGTCCGCAGCTGCGCGGACATCCCGGACGCCCACTGCGCTTTCAGACCGTCCACTTCGGACACCACGTAGACTCGGCTCGCCGCGCGCACCAGCTCACTGGCGTCCTCCGCCACCCGGCGTTCGCGGTAGGCGGCCATCAGCCTGGCGTCGACGAACGTGTCCGGATCGCCGCGCAGCCCCATCGCCGAGAGGGAGACGCGGGTGTCGCGCGTCCGCACGACAGCGTCGTTGTGCCGCGTCAGGTCCTCCAGATCGGTGCTGATGGTCTGGTTCAGCACGGTCGAAACCACCTTGCTGAGCGCGGTGCCGAGCAACGGTGGATTCCCCGCGTCCACCTCGACCACATCGGCCTCACGCTCCCCGGTCGGCACCACGTACAACAGCAGCCGCCGGACGTCGGCGTGCGACGGCCGTTCGAAAATCTCCCGCAGCGCGGGCCGCAGGGGCTTGTTGAGCAGCACTCCGCCGTCGGTGAGCCAGTGCGAACGGGTGAGTTCGGTGTAGCGCGTCATGTCCGGGTGCAGCCGATCGGTGCCGTCCTTGCCGATCGGCATCCTCGACAGCTCGAAGGCGCCGGGGAACGACGCGCTCGACCGCGCGGCGAGCGCGAGCGGGCCGAGCACATCGGGAGTCCACAAAGGACCATCGAAGCGGAAGAGCATCCGGTGGTCGGTGTCGCGCACCAGGTTTCCCAGCGCGTCGTCGAAGCGCGCCGTCTCGCCGTCGATCATGGTGCCGGTGAGCAGCACGGTGATGTCCGGCTCCTCGGCGGGCGGGGTGCCACCGCTGGTGATGCTGTGCAGTGCGCGCTCCAGGTCACCCAGCAGGACCCGGTCGCCGTCGAGCAGCGAGCGCGGCAGTTTCTCGTTCGGATCGCGGATGAGGTTGTCCAGCGAACCGGTGCCGATCCAGGTGTCGCGCAGCACCTCCGGAGTGGAGCCGAACGCCTCGGCCAGCCCGAGACAGGCCGCGTTGATGCCACCGGCGCTCGTTCCGGTGAGGACGTCGATCGAAACCGTGACGTGCAGGAGATCGATCAACCTCCGGTACACGCTTTCCGTTTTCTCGTCCCGCGAGGCGTGTAGTACCTGCGACGTCTCGCTCGCGATGCCGCCCATCCAGACGGCGAGACTCGCGCCGCCCACCATTGTCATCGCGAGCCGGATTTCCTGCCGCCACGGTTCCGGGGTTTCCTTGCCCGATGGGGAATCCGTTGGGGAATCCTTGAGGGAAACCGCTGTCGTGCCGTCAGTACGCTCCTCGCCGCGGTTCTCCCGCACTCCCTCAGCCATACTCCGAAGGATAAGGGCAGGCGGCGGAAATCGTTCCCGGTTCTAACCGGCCGGAGCAATCAGTCGGCGAAATGCTCCAGCAACAGCACCTGTGCTTCACCGACCGCGAACCCGAGCACCGCGCCGGTCGCGATGAGGATCCATTCGTCCTGTTCGAACGCCGGGCGCAGCAGGCGCTCGAATTCCCGAGGGGACAGTTCCTTCATCTTCGAGACCAGGACGTTACGGATGTCCATCGCGTCGGTGGCGTAGTCCTCGATGTAGGCCATGGTCTCGGGCAGCCGCGCCATGATCTGCTCGGAGATCGACAGCTTCAGGTCCTGGTAGCGCTTCCCGCCGACGGCGAACAACAGCAGCGGTTTCGCCAGCCCGCTGCGCCTGCCGAGTTCGACGTCGAGCTGCCGCTGGATGAGCGCGAGGACCCGATCGGACAGTGGCCCGCGCAGGATCGCCTCGATCACGTTGTGCGGGGTGATGATCTCCTTCGCGATCAGCTCCCCGTACGCCTCGGCGACCTCGGCGCGCCGTTTGAGGAACAACCCCTGCCACTGGATACCGAAATATTTCTTCGGTTCGATCGGGTAGAAAATCATACGCAACGCGAGCCAGTCGGTGAACCAGCCGGTGAACAGGCCGAACAGCGGCATGATCAGCGGGAATTTGAACAGGATCCAGGCGGCCATCTGGATGACGCCGATGAATCCGCCGAAAACGAGCCCGGAACGCTGGATGAACTTGAACTCGTCCCGGCCCGCTTCCTGGAAGATCCGGTTCAGCAGCCGTTTGTCCTTGACGAGGCTGGTGACGACCATGCCCTTGAGGTCGAACACACTGTCCACATCGGACTTGATGAGGTCGAGCACGGCGGCGACCATGCGCGGCGACTCGGCCTGGACCCGCTGGATGACCATCCGCTGCACGCCGATCGGCAGCGACTCCCACAGCCCAGGCTGGTAGTGCCCCGCCACCTCGCGGACGATGTCCTCGACCCCGGCGAGCAGCGGTTTCTCGATCTCCTTCGCGATCCGCCCGGCGTCCAGTCTGGACACGACCTCGGACGGTTTGATGAGCTGCTCGGTCATCGTGTCGCAGGCGATGCTCGCCATCCGCGCCGCGCGCTTCGGCACGATGCCCTGCCAGCCGAGGAACGGCTTGATCCCGATGAACTCGACCGGCTGGAACATCATCCGGATCGCGACGATCTTGGTGAAGTACCCGATCAGCGCGGCGACGATCGGGATGGAGACGTAAAGCGCCCAGTGCCGCCCGAAGTCGTCGAGAATGCCGCTGACGAACGCGCCCATGGCCGGGCTCAGCCGAGGCTCGGGTCGCAGGCCTGCCAGAACCTCGCGCCGAGACGCGAGATGTGCACGGTGCGCCGGACGAACTTCGCGCGTTTGACCAGTTGCTCGGCCTCGCGCACGGTCTCGTCGGTCAGCAGGATCTCGTACTGGGTCTCCAGCGCGGGCACCTCCTCGTCGAGGTCGACGAGGCCGAGCCCGATCAGCCGGGTCAGGTAGCCGGGCACCTGGTCGGTCAGGGACACCCCGGCCGTCTTGCCGACCGTGGACGCGTTGCGCAGCACGACCCGGCCGCTCCCGCCGAGGCCGTTGCGCTCGACGACGTCGACCGCGGGGAACGGCGAGCCGTCGGAGAGCGCGGAGAGGATGCGGGCCTCGTCCGGGGTGAGCTGACGCAGGATGATCGCGTAGAGGTACTCACGGGCCCGCTCACGCCCGAAGCCGATGGAGTGATTCAGCAGCTCCGCCATCGCCGCGCGCAGCGGTTCGACGTGGTTGTCGCGTGCCGGCACCAGCGTCACGGTGGCCTCGACCGGCTCGCCGTCCAGCCGGGCGCGGTTCATCGCGGACGCGGCGGTCAGCGCGGCGTGGTACGGGTCGTCGACCTCGTCGAGACGGCGGCGCAGCTCGGTCAGCAGCTGGCGTTCGACCGTACGGATACCGCGCTCGGCCGTGTCCACGCCCGGCAGTTTCCTGGTGAGATCGAACCCGGTGCGCGCGGCCCAGCCCGCCAGCTGACCCGCCCGCCTGGCGAAGTTCGCGACGTCCTCCACCGTGCCGTTTTTCGTGCCACTGCCGTTGGCTCGCTCTGTGCTCACGGGCCCCACTCCCTCGCTGTTCGCGCTGATGCTACCTGCGGGTAGGCCGAATGGCGGCGTGATGGCGCCGCATCGTGATCCGGCGGACGGTGTTGGATGGCTCCCATGCGCGCGCCGTACTGGGGACCGCCGATCGCCGTCCTCCCCTTGCTCGCCCGTGAGGAACAAGCGCTCGTGGACGTGCTGACCGGGCTCGACGCCGAGCAGTGGGCGGCACCGACGGCGTGTCGTGACTGGACGGTCCACGACCTGGCCGCACACATCCTCGGCCTCAAGCTCGGACGGCTTTCCCGTGATCGCGACGGCTACCGCGCGCTCGAACCGCGTGACTCACCCGAGGCGTGGGTGACGGCGTGCCGGCGGCTTTCGCCGGAGGTCCTGTTCGCGTTGATCGTGGACAGTACGGCGCAGATCGCCGACCACTGGGGCAGGCTCGACCTCGACGAGCCCGGCGAATCGCTGAGCTGGGCGGGTCCGGAACCGGCGCCGAGGTGGCTCGACGCCGCCGCGGAGTACAGCGAGTTCTGGACCCGTCAGCAGCAGATCCGCGAGGCGGCGGGCGTTCCGCTTCTCGACGCGCCGGAGTTCCGCGGCCCGGTGGTGGACACGTTCCTGCGCGCGCTTCCGTTCGCGCTGCGCGACGTCGAGGCGCGGACCGGCAGGCAGGTCGCCTACACGGTGACCGGCGCGAGCGGTGGCCGCTGGACCGCCCGCCGGGAAGCCGACGGCTGGACGCTCGACCGCGCGGCGCCGACGTCCCGCTCCCCGCTGGCCTCCGTGACGACCGACGCCGACACCTTCTGGCGGCTGTCCGCAGGCATGCTCCGCGTCGGCGACGTCGCGGACCGAGTCACCGCCAAGGGTGACGAAAACGTTTGCGCGGCGGTGCTCGGGATGGTCGCGATGTGCTGAAGGACGCTTTCAGTGCATCCAGTGCACTGAAAGCGTCCTTCAGCGCGCCCACCGCACCGAAGGCGTCCTTCAGCTCATCTCAGCGGCGCCGCCGGGCCTGTTTGCGCAGCTGGAGGATCCGCGCGCCGCCGATCAGCGCGACGAGCGCGGCACCGGCGAGCACGGAGAACAGCATCGCCACCGCGAGCGGCATGCTGCCCGAGGCGCCGAAGAAGTGCACGGTCGCCGAGTCGAGATTCTGCAGGATGAAGATCAGCAGCAGCGCGAGCACGATCAGCGCGACGATCACCGCCACCCAGGTACCGCTGATCCGGGTGGGTTTGAGCTTCCCCGACTTCCCCGGCCGCTTCCCGGGGCGCGTGGTCCCGGCGGGCCGTACCGGGGTCTCGGCGGCGGGGTCGAGGGCGGCGGGCGGCTCCACATCCCGGAGCCGCCCGCCGGGGGTCTCGGACGGGCTGGTGCGGGCGGGGTCGTCACCTCCGCCACGGGCGTGAGTCATAGCCCTCAGTGTCCGCCGACCTGCGGGAGTTCGCCGACTGGTATGCCCCTAACGGGTGCATTTACTAATCCGACCGAAAGTAGGCGGAGGCGGACCGCAGCCGACCAGCTCTCAGAGACCCGTTTCCGCCGTGGCTGCCGTCGGATTAGTAAAGAACGGCACAGTGTCGACATCTCGGAGCACGCGGAGGGTGTTACGGCCGGCAAGCTTCGCGCAGTCCTCCTCACTCCAGCCACGCTCGAGCAACGCGGCGAACAGCACCGGGTACTTGGAGACGTCCTCCAGCCCCTGCGGCAGTTCCGCGACGCCGTCGTAGTCGCCACCGAGGCCGATGTGGTCGATCCCGGCCACCTCGCGGGCGTGCTCGACGTGCGCGACGACGTCTTCGACGGTGGCCTTCGGCTTCGGCGGCCCGTCCCAGCTCGCGGCGAACTTCCCGCGCTGGGCGAGGTCGCGGTGGTCCTGGCCTGCCTCGGCCATCGCGGCCTTGAGCTGCCGGTCCCATTCCGTCACGGCGGGCGAGATGAACCCTGGCACGAACGTCACCATCGCGACACCGCCGTTGCCGGGGAGCCGCTCGAGGACGTCGTCGGGGATGTTGCGCGGGTGATCGTTGACCGCGATGCACGAGGAGTGGCTGAAGATCACCGGCGCGGCGCTGACATCGAGCGCGGCCCGCATCGTGCTGGGCGCGACGTGCGAGAGGTCCACGAGCATGCCGATGCGGTTCATCTCGCGGACGACGTCGCGGCCGAACTCGGTCAGGCCGTTGTGCGCCGGTTCGTCCGTGCCGGAGTCGGCCCACGACGTGTTGTAGTTGTGCGTCAGCGTCATGTAGCGGACGCCGAGACGGCGCAGGATCCGAAGCACGCCAAGGGATTCGGCGATGCTGTGGCCGCCCTCGGCGCCGAGCAGCGAGGCGATCTTTCCGTCGGCGAACGCGGCCTCCGCCTCGTCCGCGGTGGTGACCAGCGCGAGGTGTTCCGGGTAGCGCTCGGCGAGCTGGTGGACGACCTCGATCTGCTCCAGCACGGCGGTGACGGCGCTGTGGCCTTCGAACGAGCACGGCACGTAGACCGACCAGAACTGCAGGCCGAGCTTGCCCTCGCGGAGCTTCACCAGGTCCGTGTGCAGCGCGGGCTGCCGGATGGTGAGGTCGAGACCGTGTGCGGCGTCGACCGGATCGGGCCCGACCAGGTCACGCAGCTCCCACGGGAGGTCGTTGTGGCCGTCGGCCAGGATGGTGGATTCCAGCAGCGCCGACGCGCGCTCGAGGTCCCGAGAAGTCATGCCCCGATCGTATGGGGCACGCCGTGCGGCGGACGCGCGAGCAAAGCGAGAACAAAGTCTCTTGCACGCGAGAGAACTGGGCTAAGGTGAACCCGTGAGACCCGATCCGCACACCGACGACGACGAGATCGTCAGCTGGTGGGGCCTGGTGATCGAGGGGTACCTCGCCACACAGGACGTCCTGATGGGCGAGATCTCCGAGCGCTACGGCCTCGCGCCCGCGTCGTTCGACATCCTGCTGCGGCTGCTGCGCTCGCCGGAGCACCGGATGCCGATGACCCGGCTGGCCACCGAGGCCGCGCTCTCCAGCGGCGGCTTCACCAAGGTCGCCGACCGGATGGCCGCCGCGGATCTCATCCGCCGGGTGCCCAGCCCCGACGACCGGCGCGTCACCTTCGCCGCGCTCACCGACAACGGCCTCGACATCGCGCGGCGCGCGCGGACGGCGGCCGCCGGGATCCTCCGGCGCATCGTGCTGGAGCCCCTCGGCGACGACGCCGCCACCCTGGCCTCGGCCATGCGCACCCTGCGCTCGGTCAACGGCGCGAGCTGAAGGGGACTTTCGTCTCACCAGATCAGCTGAAGGGGGGTGTTGAGAGCTCGGACTGGGGGGGACAACCCCCACACGAACCGCCGCCCCGGGCGGGGCCCCCGGGGGGCACCCGCCCGCGCCCCGGGGGAACGC
>NZ_JBHYIK010000044.1:49691-74707 GCF_042739735.1 Amycolatopsis sp. NPDC059027
GCGCCTGCTGCCTTCAATAACCACCCCCACAGTACGCGCTGCCGGCCATCCCCGCGCCCGCCCCGCCAAAACCCCCCCCCAACAGCTACTCGCGACCGTGCTCGGGACCCGGTTCAGCCTCGACGCGGCCCAGGTGACGAAGGCCCACAGCGCCAGCGCGGCCGCGGTATCGGTGAAGATCGTCGCGAACCAGAACGCCGGGATCTGCGGCACGCCGACCAGGAAGTGCCCAGCGCTGGCCAGCCCGGACAGCGAATAGACCATCAGGAACCCCAGCGCGCGCCAGTACCGTCCGCGCAGGTAGTCGCGGTAGCCGAGCACCCCGAACACGGTGAAGACCACGTAGGCGAGCGCGACCAGGATCTGCGCCACGAGGACGCTGATCCCCGGGACCTGCGGATAGTCCGCCGCCCTGATCACGTTGTGCGCGTAGTGAAACGTCGTGGTCAGCACCGAGAAACCCAGGATGACCCGCAGCGGGGTCAACCCCTTCTCCCGCAGTTCGTCCATGGCCGCCCCCTTGCGACTTGATAGATCGCTCTAGCGAGAGAAGGGTAAGCCCTCGCGGACCCGGTTGTCGAGCGGGACGGCTCAGACCAGGTCGATCCGATGCTGGACGACCGGGTAGCCGGCCTTCGCGAAGTTCGCGGCCATCGGCACATTCGTGACATCGGTGGCGGCGACGACGCGGTCGGCGCCGTGCCCGACGAGTTCGTGCGTGACCTCGACCAGCAGGTCGTAGGCATAGCCGTGACCCCGCTGCTCCGGGACGACGGCGATGTAGCCGACCACCGGGTTGTTGGGATTACGGCACGGAATGGCCAAGCCGACGAGTTCGCCGTCCGGCGTGTAGGCGACGCGCCACCAGTCCCGCGGGCTCGGCATCCACCGCAGGAGATCGAGGTCCTCCCGCGCCGCACCGTCCACACCGGACTGTTCGATCGCGCGCCTGGCATGCGCGTCAAGGGTGTTTTCGTTCACCCGACGGAAGATTCCGAGGATCACGTCGTCGTCCGGCTCCGGCCGGAACTCCAGACGTCCGGGCCGCGGCGGCAGGCCGCACTCCGGTGTCCAGCAGTAGCGATACCGTTCGACCAGCACCGACATCCCGGCCGCCTTGGCCGCCTCGACCCGCGTGTTCACCGCCTCCGCGACGTCCGGATCCGCCCGCCAGCCCGGCGGGGTGTGCAGGGAGTACTCCGTGCGCAGCGGCGAATCCCGCAGCAAGGCGACACCGGCGTCGAAATCGGTGAAGTCGAACCAGTCCAGCGCGATCGGGACGTCGTCCTCGGGCGCGGCCCACCAGGCGGCGCGAGCGACGACGACGCCATCACGCAACGCCACCCAAGTCCACTCCGGACGGTAGCCTCCGGTCATTTCCAGAGATGTCCGCCCGAGCAGGGCACGGCCGACGAGGCCGCGATCGGGCAGTGAGTCGAACAGGGCTTCCTCACCCGCGACGAGCGGGCGGATGACCAGATCGGTCATGGGGTTCCTTCCGGGAAGTACGCGATACGCTCCCGGTTCAGTTCCCCGGCACCCTCGGCACGAGACGGGAGCGCGTGATCGTGGTGACCATCGTTCCCACCTCCTTCTCCTGGTCGAGGGTGCCGGAGCACCGTATTCCAGCCTCTCTGCGAGGATCAACCGGTTTTCGCGAGCCGCACGGTGGTGCTCAGCCGTGGCTCGCCGTATGAGCGTGCGGCCTCGACGGCGTACTCGCCGGACACGTACCGCCAGCCCTCGTCCCAGATCGACGCCGACCGCGGCTCGATACGCACGACGGCCTCGACCTCTTCGCCTGGTCCCGCTTCGACGTTCGCGAATCCGGCCAGCCAGCGCGCGGGGCGGTCGTCGTCGGTTCCCTGAGGCGCCAGGTAAATCTGCACGACCTCGCGCCCGGACCGCGTCCCGGTGTTGCGGAGCCGGACCCGGACGTCCGCACTACCGTCGCCCTCCGGTTCGACCGACATCGTCGTGTACTCCCAGCCGGTGTAGCCGAGGCCGTGCCCGAACCAGTACGCCGGCGCGACGTCCGTCCGTTCCCAGGCGCGGTAGCCGATGAACACACCTTCCTCGTAGTGCAGCGCGCCGTCCTTCGGCTCGACGTTCCACACTGGACAGTCCGCGAGCCGGTCCGGCCACGTCGTCGGCAGCCGACCGCCAGGCTCCCGCGCGCCGAACAGAACGTCCGCGAGCGCCGCCCCGCCCGCCTGCCCGGGGAACCAGACGAGCAGCACCGCCGCGACGTCGTTCCGCCACGGCATTTCGACCGGTGCTCCGGCGTTCACCACAACGACCGTGCGCGGGTTGACGGCGGCGACGTGCGCGACGAGTTCGTCCTGCTTTCCCGGCAGTGCCAGTGTTTTCCGGTCGAAACCCTCACTCTCGACGTCCGCGGTGGTACCGACGACGACCACCGCGACCTCCGCGTCGGCGGCAAGCGCGACCGCCGCCTCCAGCGCGGCCCCGGGATCGGCGACCGGGCCGGAATGCCCCAGCTCGAAGGAAATCCAGGCGATCCCACCTGCCATCGCCGGGGGAACGCGGTAGACGAGCCGGACGTCGACGCGTTCGCCCGCGGCCAGTTCCGTGGTGTGCCGTTGTTCCTCGACATGAGTGACCGCGGTGACGGCGTCGACACCGTCGGGGATGGTGGAACCGTCGAACAACGTCTTCCCGGCCACGGTCAGGGTGAGCAGCCCCGCACCGGTGACACCGAAGGTGTGCTCGCCGGACGCCTGCGGCGTGAGCGTACCGGCGATCTCGACCGAACCGAGCGTGTCGATGGTCAGCTCGCCCGGCAGTTCGCCGATCCAGCGGATCCGCCCTTCCGGCAACGGGAAAGTGGCGAGTTCGCGGCCTTCGCCGTCACGGGCGATCGCCGTCAGCTCGAAGCCGTCCGACGCCGTCGGCAACGTCGTCCGCGGATCGGCACCGAGCGAGTAGCGCAGGTCGACGCCGTCCGGCAGCGCCGCGCGGAGGCCGTCGAGGGGCGAGACGACGTCGGCGGGGAAGACCGTCGCACTGCCGCCGCCGAGGATCTTCGGGTCGTCGGCGAGTGCGCCGAGCACGGCGATACTGCGCGGCCTGATCAGCGGAAGAACGTCGTTCTCGTTGCGCAGCAATACGAAGGAGCGATGCGCGACCTCGCGAGCCAGCGCCTCACCGTCCACTTCGGACATCATCGGCGATTCGGTCGCGTTGAGCGCACCGACTCGGCAGGCGAGCAGCAAGACGCGGCGCACCATGTCATCGACGGTCTGCTCGTCGACCTCGCCTGCCCGCACCGCGTCGGCGAGACGCGCGCCGAACACGGTCTTCGGCCCCGGCATCGCGACGTCGAGACCGCCCTTCGCGGCGTTCACGGTGTGCCGGGCGGCAAGCCAGTCCGACACGACGAAACCGTCGAAGCCCCATTCGCCGCGCAGCACATCGTTGAGCAATCGGCCGTGCTCGGTCATCGTCGATCCGTTGACCCCGTTGTAGGCGGCCATGATCCCCCACGGCCGTGCTTTGTCCACAATGTACTCGAACGGCGCGAGGTAGAGTTCACGCAGCGTTTTTTCGGTCACGGCCACGTCCGCGGTGAACCGCTCGGTCTCGAAGTCGTTGGCCACGAAGTGTTTCACCGTCGTCCCGACGCCGCCCGCCTGCACTCCCGCGACGTACCCGGCGCCGATGTGCCCGGTCAGCAACGGGTCCTCGGAGTAGCACTCGAAATGCCGTCCGCCGAGTGGCGATCGATGCAGATTGACCGTCGGTGCCAGGAGAACATCGACACCCTTGCGGCGAGCTTCTTGGGCCAGCACGCCGCCGACGCGTTCGGCCAGCGCGGGATCCCACGTCGCCGCGAGCGCTGTCGGACTGGGCAGTGTGAGCGACGGGTCGTCCGGCGTCCAGCGTACGCCGCGCACCCCGACCGGACCGTCGGACATCACGATCGACGTCAGCCCGATCTCCGGAAGCGGGGGCAGCGTCCAGACGTCCTGCCCGGCGAGCAGCCGCGTTTTCACGTCCAGATCGAGCTTCCCGAGCATCGCGTCGACGTCGAACGTCATGGATTTCCTTTCCTAGCGGACGGTTTTGATCCTGGTCACGAGCACCGCACCGAGCAGCACGGCCACGGCCGCGATGAGGTAGAGCGCGGTGTAGTTCCTTCCGCCGCCGGCCGCGAGCAGGAACGGCACCAGCGCCGGGCCGAACGACTGCGGCAGCGCGTTGGCCATGTTGATCACCCCGAGGTCCTTGCCGCTTTCGTCCTTTCCCGGCAGCACCTGCGACACGAGCGCGAGATCGACCGCGTAGAACATGCCGGTACCGAGCCCGCCGACCACCTGTGCCACGAATACCACCGGCAGGCTGTGCGCGCTCGCCATGATCACCCCGGAGAGTGTCATCACCAGTGCGGCGCCGATGACGAACGGTTTGCGCCTTCCGGTGCGGTCGGACAGCCGGCCACCCAGGATCGCGGTCACCGCGCCGACGCCGGCCGTGGTCATGGCGAGCAGGCCCACGGTGGCCGCCACGTGTTCCTTCGGGACGCCGATCCGGTCACTCGCGAAGAAGGCGAGATAGGACACCGGGGCGAACGCGCCGAGCACCACGAGGAACCGGGTCAGCCATGCCCAGCCGAAATCGGGATGGCGCACGGGGTTCACCCAGAAGCTGCCGAGGAATTCGCGCACGGAGAACTTCGGGAGCCCTGGCGCGGCAGGGCGATCCGGCAGTGTCACCGCGAAGAGGACGACCAGCACCAAGCCGATCAGGGCGGGCACGAGCAGTTGCGTGATCGTGTGGGAGAACGCGGCGGCGACACCGGCGCCGAGCAGCACCGCGGCGAGCTGGCTGAAACCCATCGCACCGGAAACGCGGCCGCGTTCGGCGGACGGCACGAGGTCCGGGATCGTCGCGGTGAGCGCCGCGAGTGCGGCGTTGAACGAGACCTGGGCGAGGCACCACCCGACGAGGATCGCCGGCACCGACGGCACGAGCGCGACGATCACCAGCCCGGCCGAGCCGCCGATGACGCCGCCCGCGAGCCACGGCCTCCGACGTCCCGCCCGCACCCTGGTCCGGTCGGAAAGCCTGCCGCACAACGGGTTCGCGACGAGCGCGAGCAACGCGCCGACCGCGGTGACCAGACCGAGCGACGCTTCCTTGCGCTCCGGAGCGACGTCACCGATACGGATGGCGAGAGTGATCAGCGCCGGCGTGAGGAGCGCGGTGAACAGCCCGAGGTTGGCGAGGCCGAGCTTGACGGCGAAGGCGCGCGGCTGCCGGATCCATCCGGCCGCCGGAGTCGATTCGGGCACGGACACCTCCCCGTCGTCGAGGCCTGGTCCCACCAGCCTTACCGGGCACCCTGGTGATCGGTAGGTGTCGTTACATATTTGTGATTATCGGTACCGTCCCGTAGGCTTCGAATCATGAGCCGCGCCAGGGGCACCGATCGTCGCGAGAGCATCATCCGAGCCGCGTTCGAGGTCATCGCCGAACGCGGCTATCGCGGCACGTCGCTGGCGGCCGTCGCCGAACGGGTCGGGCTCACCCAGCAGGGCCTGATGCACTACTTCCCCACCAAGGAGGACCTGCTCACCGCGGTGCTCGAGACCAGGGACGAATGGGACCTGCTCAACTTCGGCCAGTCCGCCGCACCGCCCGCGATGACCGCCACCCAGCTCGCCGACCTCGTCGACTACAACGCGACCCGGCCGGGGATAGTGCAGACCTACACCGTGTTGTCCGCGGACAGCGTCACCGAAGGACATCCGGCACGGCAGTACTTCCACGACCGGTACCGGCGGGTGCGCGCCGGGATGACCCGGCTGCTGGAACGCAACCGCGAACTCCTGCCGCCGGGGCTCACCCCGGAGCAGCTCGCGCCGATCGCGATCGCGGTGCTGGACGGGCTTCAGCTGCAGTGGCTGCTCGACCCGGACGAGGTCGACATGCCACAGAGCTTCCGCGACTTCCTGGCCTTACTGGGCACGAAGCCGTAACGGGTTCCCGTCACCCTCCGGCCGGGTCTTCCCGGGGCGGCTGGGTCTGTCGCGAACGCGTCGTTCGGGACACCCTGAAGCCCCCTACCAAACAGCCTAGGCGGGGATACCGACGCTCCGGCGCCGCCGGGGGCGGGAGGTGCTGAAGCACCAGCGCTCGCTCAGCCCTCCCGCAGGACTTCGCGCAGCCGGCGCAATGTCCGCAACGTCGTCTCCAGGTCGTCCCGCGAAACCTGGGCGGCGGCCCCGTCGGCCCAGGACACCTGCGACTCCCCGAGCTGCCGCAGCGCCGTCCGCGCCCGGTCGGTGAGCCGCAACAACGGCGCCCTGGCATCGCCGGGGTTCACCGAGCGTTCGAGCATTCCATTGCGCAGCAAGCGGTTCACCGTTTCCTGGACGCTCTGCCGCCGCAGCCCCCTTCGCCGCGCGAGTTCGGCGGCGGTCGACGGGCCGTGTTCGAGGAAGCCGAGCACCTGCCATTGCGCGGCCGTCAGCCCGACCGGCGCGGTCAGCGCGTCACCCGCGGCCAGCAGCTCACCGTTCACCAGGAAGACCTCGTTGATCACCTCGGTGAACGTCTGCGCGCGTGCGGTGCGTCGGGGCATGATGCTAGTCTCCCATATTGACAGGCGCCTGTCGAAAGGAGAGGGCATGCCCAGCATCGGCACCGCGCACCACGCGCTCACGGCGCTCATCGGAAAATGGTCCGGGACCGAGGAAATCGCCGCTTCGCCGTGGGCACCCGCGACGAGTGCGACCGCGTGGTGCGAGTACCGGTCCGCGCTCGACGGGTTCGCCGTCGTCCAGGACTACCGGCAGGTTCGGGCCGACGGCGGGCCGGAGTTCCTGGCGCACAACGTGTTCACCGCGGACCCGGAAACCGGCGAAACCCTCTGGTACGGGTTCGACAGCTACGGCTTCCCGCCCGAGGCTGCGGCACGCGGCGGCTGGGACGGCGGAACCCTGGTGCTGGAAAAGAAAACCCCGCGCGGCACCGCCGTGCACCGGCTGACCCCGGACGGCGGCGTCCTCCGGCACGACATCGACGTCCGAATGGATGAAGCGGAAACGTTCAGCCCTTTCCTGCGTGCCCGATACACGCGCGACGCCGAAATTGTCGGACCCCCGGAGTAGAGATGAAGGCGTGCGCAGAACCGCCGAAACCCCGAGCGGCTCCGCCCCGCTGATCGGGGTGGAGCACGTCAAGATGCCCGAGTGGGCCCGCGTCGACGAACGCGTGGCCGCCGCCGGGTTCGGCCAGGCCGTGCGCGCGCTGCCCACCGCGATCGCGGTCGTGTTGCGCCTGGCCTGGCGTACCGCCCCGCGGCTGACGGTGCTGGCCGCGGTCGTGCACGTGGTGTCCGGCTGCGTGACCGCGTTCGGCCTGCTCGCCACGGCCAACGTGTTCACCGCGCTGCTGACGCAGGGCCCGACCCCGGAGCGCGTCCTGCACTCCCTGCCCGCGCTCGCGGTGGTCACCGCCTCCTACGCGGCACGCGCGCTGCTCGACGCCGCGGTCGCCGCTGTCGAGGGGGCGTTGCGCCCGCGTATCACCACCGCGGCGGACCACGCGGTGACGGCGTCGGTGGTCCGCGTCGGGCTGCTCGCCTTCGAGGACGCCGACTTCCGGGAACTGGCCAGACAGGGCGCCCGGCACGGGGTCCGCGCGATCGAAACGAGCCTGCGCAGGCTCGCGGATCTGACGTCCTCGCTCATTTCCCTGCTCGCCGCGATGATCACCGCGGCGCTGCTGAACCCGTGGCTCGCCCCGGTGCTGCTGCTGGCAGCGGCCGCCGACGGCTGGGCGTCCGCGCGCGTGGCCAAGCTGAACTACCGGCATTTCCTCGACACCGTGAGCCGGCACATCCGCAAGTCCATCGTCGAGGAGGTGGCGACCTGGCGCACCATGGCGCTGGAGCGGCACGCGCTCACCCTGCAGGAGCCGCTTCTGGCGGAGTACCAACGGATCTCGGCCAGCCTGATGCGGGAGGAGGTGGCACTGGCGCATCGCAGCAACCTGATCCGCACCACCGGGCGAGCCGCCGCGGGGGTCGGTACCGCGGTCGCCTACCTCGTCCTGGGCTGGCTCCTCTACGCCGGTGGGATGCAGCTCGCGCTGGCGGGCACCGCGGTACTGGCGATGCGCACCGCGTCGAACGCGTTGTCCAACACCATTCGCGCGGTCAACTCGCTCTACGAGGACTCTTTCTACATCGGCTTCTACCACGAGCTGATGGCCGAGTCCGCCAAGCGCAGACCGGCACCGTCCACCCTGCGCGCCCCCGCCGACCCGGCCGAGATCCGGCTGGACGGTGTGTCGTTCACCTACCCTGGCCAGGAAAACCCCGCACTACAGGACATCTCGCTGACCCTGCGGCGCGGCGAGGTGGTCGCGCTGGTCGGCGAGAACGGATCCGGCAAGACGACGCTGGGCAAGCTGCTCACCGGCCTGTATCCACCGTCGGAGGGCACGGTGCACTGGGACGGCGTCGATCTCGCGCGGGCGGATCCGGCGTCGGTGCACGAGAACATCGCGGTCATCGCGCAGGAGCCCGCGGAATGGCCGATGACGGCGGAGAACAACGTCACGGTCGGCAGGCTCGGCAGGGTCGATCCGGGCCGCGCCTCGTGGCAGGAGGCCATCACCTCCTCCGGCGCCGACGAGGTGATCGCTTCCTTGCCGCACAAGGAGAAAACCGTGCTGTCGAAGCAGTTCGAGGACGGCCGGGATCTCTCCGGCGGGCAGTGGCAGCGGATGGGCATCGCCCGCGGCATCTACCGGGACGCGTCCGTGCTCGTCGCCGACGAACCCACGGCCGCGCTGGACGCCCGCGCCGAAGCACGCGTCTTCGCCGGGCTCCAGCGCGCCAGCGCCGCCGAGGGCGGCAAGCGCACCACCGTCCTGGTCACGCACCGGCTGGCGAACATCCGCACCGCCGACCGGATTCTGGTGCTGGACAAGGGCAGGCTCGTCGAGGAGGGCACACACGAGCAACTCGTCGCGGCCGGAGGTCTCTACCACGAACTGTACGAAATCCAGGCCCGCGCCTATCGGGGTGAGGCGGCCTGACACCGGTCAGCCGATCCTCACCCCGGCCGCCGCGTCAGGGAGCCGTCCGGCCGAGGTCCGGTCCGGGGTGGGGGTGTCGGTCGAAGCGGTGCAGCAAGGCGGCGATTCCCACCATGACGACCACCGGCGCACTGTAGGTGAGGAGGTACAGAATCGAGTCGGTGAAGATCCGGTACGCCTCGAACTTTCCGAACATCCGGCTGGCGACCGGTACCGCGATGAGTGGCGTGAGGACTATCGGCGCCGTGCGGCGGCCGCTTCGCGTTCTCGGGCGGCAGGCGGCCAGGACGCCGCCCACCAGCACCACCATCCGCACCAACTCGGCGAGGGGGAGGTACGTGCCCAGCCGGGTCGCCGTGAGCAGAAACAAGACGGCAACCGTGCCGACGAGAATGATCATTCGTGACAGGCCCAGCAGGTCCCGGCCACGGCGAGGCCCCGGCGACACGGTCACCGCGACCGCGGCGAACACACTGAGCAGCACCCAGCCCGCTGCCAGCTCCGCCGGCCAGTGCAGGCCAAGGTCGACAACGATGACCATGATCAAGGCGGCGGTGGCCAGCCAGGCGAGAACCACCGAAGCTCGGCGCATGCCCAACAAGCCGAGCACAAGTGCTGCCGGCCAGGCCGAGAAGACCAGTACGTCGGCGAGCGCGCCGAGCCAAAGCCGCTGCACCCACACGTCCGCTCGGGCCAAACCCACGATCTCGCGCAGTGACCAGGAAGCCCCGAGCATCAGGAGCACCGGCGCCACCAGGCTCACCATCGCCAGGGTGTCTCGCCGGTCCCGCCCTCGATGCCCGCCCAGGGCGTGCTGCCAACGCACTTGGACGGCGCCCCACACCAGGTCCACGGTCTCCGCCGTCCCCGGGCGGCTCCGGCCGGCGGCACCGTCGAGCAGCACGCCCAGCATTTCCTCACCATGGGCGGCTCGGTGCGCACGCGGATACACGGCCAGCAAACGTCGGTAGCGCCGCTCTATCGCGGTACGTCCCGCATCACGCTCGTTCACGCCAGCCCTCCCGCACCACGCAGCTGAAGCCGCTGTTCGGCGGCGCTCGTGTGTCTCTGCCTCCGCTGTACCTCGGCCGCCAGCCGGGCGGCCCCCGTTTCGGTCAGGCGGTAGTAGCGGCGCAGCCTGCTCTCCACCACTTCCTCACGATCGACCTCGACCCAGCCCTCCGCGGAGAGCCGATCCAGCGCGGCGTACAAGGTTCCGGCCCGCAGTGTGACCTGTCCGTCCGAGATCGCCGCGACATCACGCAACACGCCATAACCATGTTGCGCCTGGGCGGCAAGCGCGGTGAGGACCAGGAAGGTCGGCTCCCGCAAAGCACCGTCAGTCATGTCAGGAGTATATACCGATAGACTGCATATGACGACTGGGGATGGACCTTGGCGACACAGCAGTGCTCAAACGCAGCGTCCACCATGCCGTGAAGGCCTCCTTACCGGCCCATCAATACACAAAGGACAAACAGGGTGAGCGTCCTCAACGGCGCGTACGGAGCAAAGGCCCCGACGGGCGGGGAGCATGAACGGCGTTTCGCTGGCTCCACCGCCCGGATAGCTCGAATGGGCGGCGTTCGGGGCCACCAGGTTTGTCCTTTGTGGATGGTTATGCCGCGAAGGGTCCCCCGGCGGGCATTGAGTGCCGCGAAGGCTCCCTGGGGGCATTCGGCGAGGCGGGGATGCGCCTCCGTGGGGTACGTGGGATACGTGGGGTACGTGGCGCCCACGGGACTGTCCGTGACGACGGAGCGTTCGCGACAAGGGACGCGACACCCAGGGCTGCCGTGCCCATGTCCTGAACGACGCGTTCGAGACGTTCACTGTCGCCAACGGAGCGTTCAGGACACCGCGGTGGATCCAGATCGCACCGGTAACCATCAGCAGGCTTCGCGCTTCGCGATGACGGTTCCCTTCACACCATGGTGGTCCTTTATGGACACTGAGGGACTGAAGGGGACTTTCAGTGCGCTCAGCGCTGTGAAGGCGTCCTTCACAGCGCTCGGCAGGGTGCGTCGGGTGCACCCAGGGCGTCCCTCGGAGCGCCGGTGTCAGCCCGCGAGGGTCACCGAGCCGAGGTGCGAGAAGTGCACCGCCACCCGGGAGCCAGGGCGCACCTCGACCGCGTCGGTCATCCCGCCGGTCAGCACCAGCCAGCCCGCCTCCAGTGCCAGGCCGCGTTCGCCGAGGGCGTTGGCCGCCAGTGCGAGCGCCTGCGCGGGATGTCCCTGGACGGCGGCTCCGGTGGCGGTGTCGACGATCTGGCCGTCGACCTCCACCAGGGCCGCCTCCAGCGAGAGGTCCACTGTGGACGGATCGAGACCGACGGGTCCGAGGCCGAAGTAGGCCGAGGAGGCGTTGTCCGCGACCACGTCCGGCAGCTGGAAGCGGAAGTCGCGGTAGCGGCTGTCGATGATCTCGACCCCGCCGTACACCGCGGACACGGCGTCCAGCGCGCTCGCCGCCGTCACACCAGGGCCCGCAAGTCGCTTGCCCAGTACGAAAACGAGTTCCGGTTCGGCGCGGGGATGGATCAGCTTGGCCCGCGGCACCGGTTCGCCCGCCGGGAGCACCATCGCGTCGGTGAGCCAGCCCAGCAACGGCGAATCGATACCCATCCGCTGCTGCTTGGCCCGTGACGTGAGGCCGAGTTTGACGCCGATCGGCGTCTCGCCCCTGGCACGCCGCAGGCGCAGGGACTCGTCCTGGACGGCGTAGGCGGTGCTGAGGTCGAACTCCGGCCAGGTGTCGGTCAGCGGCTCCCGGTCGGCGACCGCGTCGGCCGCCGCCAGCAGGAGTTCCGCGGCGGTGCTCACTCCGAGACTCATCAGGCTTCTTCCTCCTCGGAGAAGACAGCGGTGACACTGCCCAGTCCCGCGATCGTCGCGACCACCGTGCCGCCGGGGCGGACCGGGATGGCTCGCGTCATCGAGCCGGGCAGCACGACGTGGCCGGGTTCGAGCGTCACCCCGAGCGGGCCCACGGTGTTGGCGAGCCACACCAGCGCGTTGATCGGGGAGCCCAGCACGGCACCCCCCGCCCCGGTCGCCGCGAGTTCACCGTCCGCGTGCAGGACGCATCCGGCGAGCCGCAGGTCGACGTCGCCGAGCGCGGTCGGCCTGCTGCCCAGGACGACACCGCCGGAAGAGGCGTTGTCGGAGATCGTGTCCACCAGCGAGATCTGCCAGTCCCGGATCCGTGAATCGACGATCTCCAGCGCCGGCAGCACGAAATCGACGGCCCGCACGGCATCGGCGACCGTGACGCCGGGTCCGCGCAACGCGGAGCCGAGCACGAACGCGACCTCGGGCTCGATCTTCGGCTGCAGGAAGTGCCCGCTCGGGATCGGCTGGTGCTCCAGGTGGAACATCGTGCCGGTGAGGTGACCGTAGTCCGGCTGTTCGACGCCCATCTGGCGCTGCATCGCGGCCGAGGCGAGGCCGACCTTGTGCCCGCGCACGACGTCGCCGCGTTCGACCCAGTGCCGCACCACCCGCTGCTGGATCCGGTAGGCGTCCTCCACGGTCGCCTCGGGGTAGCTCGTCACGAGCGGTTCGATCGGCTTCCGCGTCTCGTAGGCGCTCAGCAGGCTGGTGGCGGCTTCTTGCAGCGCAGGTGCGTCCATGGGGTCCTTCCGACACGCGAACTCTGCCGCGCGGGACGGGACCAGACAAGACCCTCGTTCCACTGAGCAGAACAGAAACCTCTCGCAAGACAATCTCTTGCGCGCGAGACATTATCGGCGTACCGTCGTCCGCAGAGAGAAAGGACGTGGTCACCGTGGCACTGCCCGAAGCCGAGGTCGCGAAGCTCGCCGAAGTCCGGGACGACCTCCGCGAACGTCATCTCCACCCGGCGGCGGAACGGCCCGCCACCATCGGGCGCGGCATCCACCACACCGCGCTGATCTCCAGCGACGTCGAGCGGACGATCACCTTCTACCAGGACATCCTGGGCTTCCCGCTGACCGAACTGTTCGAGAACCGCGACTACCCCGGGTCCAGCCACTTCTTCTTCGACGTCGGCAACGGGAACGCGGTCGCGTTCTTCGACCTGCCCGGCCTCGACCTCGGCCCGTACGCCGAGGTGCTCGGCGGCCTGCACCACCTCGCACTGTCCGTGACGCCGGAACACTGGGAAGCCGCGCGCAAACGGCTCGACGAGGCCGGAGTCGCCTACCAGGTGGAGAGCGAGAACTCGATCTACCTGCCCGACCCCGACGGCGTCCGGCTCGAACTCATCTCCGACCCGCTCGGCGAGATGTACGGCGAAAAAATCGGCTGAACTGTGGTTTCGGGCCCCCGCGACGCCTAGCCTTTCCGCCAACCAAGGTTGGGGGTCCGATGTCCGATTGGTCGCAGTCCCGGGCGAAGGCACGGCTCGATCGCCGCGAACAGCTCGACGAACTCGTCGCGCGCAGCCGCTTCGAGGTACGCCTGCACCTCAACGAGCCGGTGCCCAACGGCAGCTATGACGAACTCGCCGACATCTTCGCGATCGGGCACGCGGAATGCGCGGCGCTGCTGGCGCATCGACGTCTCCTGCCGCGCTGGGAGCGCGCGCTGCTGGCCCGGTACGCCCGCCGCGTCCACGGCAAGGCGATTACCCGCAGCGTCGGCGCCGTTCCCGCCGAAGCCCGATCCGGTGCGGCGAGGGCGTTCGGGGCGGAGATCGCGACACTGACCCCCGCCTCCGGGGACACCGGCGCCAAGTACGACCTGCAGGGCCGCGGCCTGCTCACCGTGTTCCGGATCGCCGTGGGCACCCGCGGTGAGGTCTGGCCGGACCGGCACGAGGTCGCGACGACCGCCGCCCGCAACTTCCTGACCTGCGCTGCGACGTTCGCCCGGCGGAAACCGTGGCACGTGCTGTGGCCGGTGTACCGGGTTCGCGGACTGCGGCTCTGGAAGCTGTAGCGGAATGCCGTCGCGTGGTTGAGCGTTCCACCGGTATGAAGCCAGAGGAGATCCTCGCGAGCGCGAACACGATCGCGGTCGTCGGCCTGAGCCGGGATCCGGCGAAGGAAGCACACGCCGTGCCCGCGGTGTTGCAGGCACACGGTTTCCGGATCATCCCGGTACATCCCTCCGCCGACGAACTGCTCGGCGAGAAGGTCTACCGGTCGCTGACGGACATCCCCGGGCCGGTCGACCTCGTCGACGTCTTCCGTCCCGCGGCCGAAACCCCGGGCATCGCCGAACAGGCTGTCGCCATCGGCGCGAAAGCCCTGTGGCTCCAGCAGGGAATCGTCTCCGCCGAGGCACGCCGCATCGCCGAGGAGGGCGGGCTCGAATACGTCGAGGACCGCTGCACCGCCGTCGTCCGTGCCGTCGCGAGCATTTCCCAAAACGCCTCAGGTTGACACCCCGCTGCCGCCGGGTACGCCATGATGTTTTCGTGCGGAATCGAAACCGGGTGTGCGCCCGGAAGCGAAACTGGATTTTCGCCTGCGGAGCACTCGTATTCTGTGGCCTGATCGGGTGGGCTTTTCACGCGGACGCGACCGGCCGTGGTCAATTCGCCGTCGCTCTCATCGCACTGGCGTTCGGCACGGTCGTCCCGACGGTGACCGTCTTCGACCGGATGACCAGGGCGGCCGAGGACCCGGACACGGCGGAACTGGACCGTCTCGCCGCCAAGGTCGCCCGCGCCGCGACCAACGAATCACGGCGCAGTGCGAGGAGCCGCGGGCTTCAGAGACCGCCGTTGAGTGTCCGATGGGAACTCTTCGCCGAACCGGGCGCCGGGCGAGCCCCGGAAGCGCTCTTGAACAGGGGCGGTGACTATCGTGACCTGTACAAGATTTATGAGCGACTGGGCGATCGGCGGCTGATCATCGTCGGTGAGCCGGGGGCGGGAAAGAGTTCCGCCGCCATCCTGTTGCTCCTGGATGTCCTGGAGCACGGAAACAAAGCGAACCCGGACGACGTCCGCAAGATCCCTGTCCCGGTCATTCTCACGATGCGCGGCTGGCGGAGTACCACTCAGCTGGAAGAGTGGTTGATCGGCAAGATCACCGAACTCCCGCGGGTGGGAAACCTCAGCCGCCGGCAGGCCGCCGCACTGCTCGAAAACGACCGGATCGCGGTGTTCCTCGACGGGCTCGACGAAATGCCCGAAAACCATCGGAGCGCGGCCCTCGAAGCGCTGGACGAGACCACCTTCCGGCTCGTGCTGCTGTCTCGCACCGGCGAACTGAAAGAGGCGGCCAAGAACGGCGTGCTCAGGAACGCCATCGCGCTGGAACTCCAGCCGCTGGAGGCAGAAGTCGTGGCCGCCTACCTCCGCGCCTACATCCAGGACCCCTTACGTCCTGTGCCCACCGCGTGGAAGAAGGTGATCGCGAAGGTCGAAAAACATCCTCGCAGCCGTCTCGCCCAAGCCCTCGACACGCCGCTGAACGTCGCCTTCCTCCTCGACGTCTATCACCTCGGCGACCCCGTCGACGAGCTTCTCGACGGAAAGACCTTCCGGAAACCCGAAGACATCCGAAATCATCTCTTCGGCAAGGCGACCACCCTCGTCTGCGAGGCTCGCCCTGGCGGATATGCCCCGGAAACCGTCCGCACCGCCCTGACCACTCTCGCCCGCAGACTCAAGCAGGACGGCGCCCACGATCTCGACTGGTGGCGGCTCCCGGACTGGGTCCCGAACACACCGCGCATTGTCCTCAACGCCGTTCTCGGCGCGACACTCGGCGGTGTGTTCGGCCTGCTGTGGGGGCTCATGTACCTGGGCGCGCACGGAATCATGTACGGATACCCGGCCCCGCTGTCCGCCTGGCTCGTGGGCGGGCTCGTCTACGGCCCGGCGTTCGGGACCATCGGGGGACTCGTGATCGCCGTCTTCGGCGGGAGAAAGCACGCCCGTCGCCCGCCCCGGGTATGGCGGCATCTCGTGTCGCCGCAACTGCCCGAATTCAAGCTGACGGTCGCGCTGGTGGCGGGCACGGCGGCCGGAGTTCCGCCTGGCGGCGACCTCGGGCTCGCCGGCGGGACACTTGTCGGCGTCGCCGTCGCGCTCGCGGCCGGGCTCGCCGCGCACTTCACCACCACGGACACCGCCGGACCGGCGGACGCCTGGTGGACGGATCTTTCGTCCTCGCTCAAGACCGGGCTCGTGTTCGGCGTCGTGGTCGGTCTCGCCACCGGCACGGCGATGGTGCTGCTGCGGTCCGCCAACACCGGCTGGTTCCTGTTCGGTCCGGTACTGGGTATCCCGCTGGGGATCGCCGCCGGACTGGCGAACTCGCGGGTCTGGGCCGCGGCCGTCGCCCAGTTGTACTTGGCCGCGCGAGACGGGACCCCGCTGCGGCTCGTCCGCTTCCTCTGCGAGGTCGAAGCGCACCGCCCGTACCTGCTCCGCATCGCGGCACGGAGTTACCAGTTCAGGCACGCCAACCTGCGCGACTGGCTCGCCGCGCAGGACCGGAGGGCGGCCACGTCAGCACCCGCGCGCCCCGGAGAGTGAAGCAGGCTCATGGCATGTGCCGGGGTCGGCAGGCACGCTCGGCGCAGGGTTGCCGCGGACATCGACCTGAGCCTGAAGCATCTTGGAAACCGTTGCGGGATAACGGAAATCGGCATTGTCCTGCGGAAAACCCATGGGCGGGCGGTTGAAGCGGAACACCGAGGTCCTCGCGTCGTGGTACGCCGTGGTCTTGGCGCCCTTGGCCGACGGTTCGGCAATCGCCCTGCGCACGTTCGGCGGCAGGACCGTTCACACCGGGACTCCGAAGTGGACGATGCGGTGGTTTCCGGCGTCCGCGACGAAGATCTGGCCTGCCGTATCGACGGCGACACCGAGCGGGGAACTCAGCGCTCCCGGCCCGTCCGTGCCGAAGTCGGCGCGACAGCGACTGGCGGCCCGGAACTGCGCGACCCCGCCGTAGCCGGGCATCACGACGTAGGCATCGTCACCCGCGTTCACCGCGACGTCGGCCGGGGTGGCCAGACCACCGGACGCGCCGATCGACGCGACCGCCTTGCCGGCGGCCGAATACCGCACCACGGCGACGTTCCCGCTCGCCGCGCGTCCATTGTGGACGACCCAGGCGCCACCGGCGCCGTCGCTGGTGATCCCCTGCGGCGAGCTGACCTTCTCGGTGACGTCGGCCAGCGCCGCACCGGTGCGGGTGTCGAACCGGGCGACGCGCTGGTGCCCGGTGTCCGATACCCAGAGCCGGCCCGCGGTGTCGATCGCGACCCCGCGCGGATTGTCCAGCTCGCCCGCACCGAACTCCCGGACGAACCCGCCCCACCACGAATATTCGACGACCCGGTTGTTCCCGGTGTCCGCGACGTAGATGTTGCCCGCGTTGTCGAGTGCGACGGCCTGCGGGGCGTCGAGCCGCCCGGCCAGCACCCGCACGAGCTTGCCACTGCGGGTGAACGCCTGGACGCGGTCGTTACCGGTGTCGGCGACCCACAGCTGGCCGCGAGCGTCGACCGCGACGCCCGCCGGACTGCTGAACTGACCAGGCCCGGGACCGCGCCGTCCGAACGCGTCGCGGAACACCGGCGGCGCGGTCTGCGGCGTCGCCCGGACGCTGAACCGCACCGGATCGGCGAGCCAGGCGTAGCCGTCGTCAGCGAGGTAGAAGGCGATGTAGTTGCCCGGCGCGAGCGCCCCCGAGAAGAACGACACGGTCCCGCTCGCCAGCGGCGTGTACTCCCAGAGCGTCGAAGGTCCGACGTAACGCTGGTCGACGGGCCCGTTGCCTGGATCGGCGTAGATCCCGACCCAGTTCTTCGGGGCCACCGTCGACGGCGGCGTCGAGTAGCTGAAGGTGATCCGCTCGCCCTGCTCGACCGAGGAGGCGTCGCTGACCAGTGTCCCGGTTGGCACGGACACAGCATCGCGCGGCCGCCGCCGCCGAGCCAGGGACCAAAGTAGGTCGCCCGCGCGAGTTCAGGAACTGTTCCGTTCCAGCTCACCTAGTCCGCGGCCAGCCGGTAGCCGACGCCCCGCACGGTCTCGATCGTGTGTGTCCCGAACGGTGCGTCGATCTTGCGCCGCAGGTAGCCGACGTAGACCTCGACGACGTTCTCGTCGCCCTCGTAGTGCGCGTCCCAGACGTGGTTCAGGATCTCGTTCTTGGTCAGCGCCGCGCCGGGGCGCCGCAGGAAGAACTCCAGCAGGCCGAACTCCCGCGCGGTCAGCTCGATCCGCTGCTGTCCCCTGTGGACGGTCCGGGCGGCGGGGTCGAGCCGGAGGTCACCGGCCGCCAGTACGGCGGGACGAGCGGGCGCGCCGCGACGCAGCAGCGCCCGCAGCCGGGCCGTGAGCACCACGAAAGAGAACGGTTTGCTCAGGTAGTCGTCGGCGCCGAGGTCGAACGCGTCCGCCTCGTCGTATTCGCCGTCCTTGGCGGTCAGCATCAGCACCGGCGTCCAGTTCCGCTGTTCCCGCAAGCGTTTCAGCACCTCGTACCCGGACAGCTCGGGCAGCATGATGTCGAGGACGACCGCGTCGTAGTCGCCCTCGGTGGCCGACCAGAGACCGTCCTTGCCGGTGTGCGCGACGTCGACGGTGAAGCCCTCCGCGACCAGACCCTTGCGCAACGTCTCGGCGAGTTCGCGCTCGTCCTCGACGATCAGCAGCCGCATCAGTCCTCCGCGGGAAGGTCGATGTCCACCGGAAGGTGTATCCGGGGCAGCTCGATCCGGAAGTGCGCCCCAGGATAGTTCGGCTCGACCTCGTCGGCGTAGTACGCCCGGCCGCCGTGCCGGGCGGCGATCCCGGCCACGATCGACAGCCCGAGCCCGGTGCCGCCGTGGTAGCGCTGGCGGGACGCGTCGAGCCGGACGAACCGCTCGAAGATCCGCTCGCGGTCGGCGGGTGCCACGCCGGGCCCGTCGTCGCCGACCTCGATGACCGTGCGATCGTCGAGCACCGAGCTGCTCACCCGGATCCGCTCCTTCGCGTGCTCACGCGCGTTGTCGACCAGGTTCCGCACCGCGCGGCGCAACTGCGCCTCGCTGCCGTGGACCTTGGCGGGCCAGGCCCTGACCTCGATTTCGAGGCTGCTTTCCCCACGCACCCGCTCGGCCTCGGCCCGCACGATGTCGTCCATGTCGACCTCGGTGCGGGACGGCCGGTCGGTCGCGTCGTCGGTGCGCGCGAGCATCAGCAGGTCGTCGACCAGCTCGCGCAGCCGTGCCGTCTCGCGGGAGATCACCGGCACCAGCTCGTCGGTGCCCATGCTCTCCGGGTGCCGGCTGGAGACGTCGAGCGCGGCGCTGATCGTGGACAACGGCGAGCGCAGCTCGTGACTCGCGTCGGCGACGAACCGGCGTTGCGCGGCCTGGGCCGAGGCGAGCCTGTCGAGCATCGAGTTCAACGTCGCGGCCAGCCGGTGCACCTCGTCGCTGCCCGGCGGCAACGCCACGCGCGCGCTCAGGTCCCGCGTCGAAACCTCCGCGACCGTGCGCCGCATCCGCTCCACCGGCACCAGCGCCGAGCCGACCGACCGGTACACCGCGAGCCCCGAAATGCCCAGCAGCGGGAGCGCGATCAGGGCGAGCAGCAGCGTCAACCGCGTCGATGCCTCGGTCACCGGCACCAGCGAGCGCGCGGAAATCACCGTGTAGGGCCCGCCGGGCCCGTTCACCAGCCGCGACACCGTCCGATAGCTGCTGACGTCGCCGTGGATGTCGAGCGATCGTGTCTCTACGATTTCCTGGCCCGGCGCCGGCCGCGCGTCCGTGATGGGCGGATGGTCGGCGATGGCCGGATCACTCGTCGCGGGGCGGCCGCGCGCGTCGAGGACCTGGGTGACGGCCTCGGCGTCCCCGGTCGCGGCGACGCCGGTGTCGCTCAGCCCCGCCGCGCCCACCTTGGCCAGCTGCCGGGCGACCTGGAGACCGGTGCTGCGCGCGCTCTCGGTGACGTTGCGGTCGAGCGAGTTTTCGAGCAGCAGCACGACGAGCACCCCGGCCACGACCATGGCCAGCGCCAGGACGAACACGGCGACCGCCGTGGTGCGCATCCGCACGCCGGTCGCCGCGATCAGCCGTCCTGCTTTCACCAGGGCAGCGTAGACACCGCTACCCCGAAGGTGTCGCTCCTCCGCTCCGGCCGAGATCAGGACCGGCGGCGCTTGGCCGCCGCGAACCGCTCGGCACGCAGCTTCTCGACCTCGGGCATGTCCAGCGGCTCGAGTTCGTGGCCGACCAGCCAGGTCAGCAGCAGGTCGGCGAGCGCCGGGTTGCGCGCGAGCGCGGGCCCGTGCAGGTAGGTGCCGACGACGTGGCCGGTCACCGCGCCCTCGGTGCCGTCGCCGTTGCCGGTACCCGAAACGACCCGCCCGAGCGGGATGCTGCCTTCGCCGAGCTTCGTGCGGCCCTGATGGTTCTCGAACCCGGTGAGTGCTTCCCCGCCGAGGATCGCGCCGCCCTCGGCGACCAGCTCGGACACCGCGCGCGGGGTGCCGGGTTCGCCGGGCTCGGTCACCACGTCGAGCAGGCCGAGACCCTCGTGGTCGACGCCGTCGCTGCCGCGGAACCGGGTGCCGAGCACCTGCAGACCGGCGCAGATGGCGAGCACGATCGCGCCGTTCTCGACCGCCTTGCCCAGTCCGATGTGCTTGCGCAGGTGTTCGGTGGCCAGCGCCTGCGCGCCGTCCTCACCGCCGCCGAGCAGGTAGATGTCGAGCCCGTGCGGCACCGGTTCGCCGAGCAGGACGGGGACGACTTCGGCGTCGTACCCGCGCCATTCGAGGCGCTTGCACAGGACGTGGGCGTTCCCGGAGTCGCCGTAGGTGCCGAGCACCTCCGGCAGGATCAGGCCGATTCGAGCGGTGGACATCGAACTCTTCTTCGCGGGCTCGGCGACGATCTGGCCGCGCCGATCACTGTCAGTTGTCATTCGGAAGCCTACCCAGAAGGTCACGGAACGCGGTGTAGTTCGCCACCAGGTCCACTCCACCGGGCCGCACCGCGTCGATGGCGGCGAGCGGATCCGGCTGCATGACGTAGTCGACCTCGGCGTAGCGCAGGCGCACCGCGAGGTCGGCGCAGCGCTCGCCGGCGGCGATCACCTTGCGGCCCTTCAGTTCCTCGAAACGGACGTCCCACAGCCACGACATGTCGCGGCCGTCGGCCTCGTGGGCGTTGACGACGACCACCACGGGCGAGTCCTCTTCCAGCACGTGCAGCGTCTCGGCCCAGCCCGCCGGGTTCTTCGCCAGCATCAGCCGTACGGAGTGCTCGCTGCGGCGGACCGTGCGGTACCGGCCGCCGATGTCGGTGATGCTGCTCAACTTGCTCGCGGCGGTGTGCGGCGAGACGCCGACACAGTTCGCGGCGGCCAGCGCCATCGCCGCGTTCGAGCGGTTGGCGTCGCCCGGCAGCCGCAGGTCGAGGTCGACCGACTTGCCCTCGGGCGTGTGCACCAGGTCGCCGTCGAGCTGCCAGCCGGGGTCCGGCCGGACGAGCCCGCACTCGCTGCTCCACTGCCTGCCGTCCTGGACGATGGGACCACCGCAGCGCGGGCACGACGTCGAGTCGTCCGTCCAGCGCCGGACGGTGCCCACCCAGACCGGCTTCGCCGCGGCCGACGCGGCCGAGGTGACCAGGACGTCGTCGCAGTTGGCGACGACGTGGGTGTTCTCCATCTTGGCGATCGCCGCGCGCAGGTCGCGTTCGAGCGAGCGGACCTCGCCGACGCGGTCGAGCTGGTCACGGGAGAGGTTGAGCAGGACCAGCACCGCGGGGTCGACCTGTTCGGCCACCCACGGGACGTAGGTCTCGTCGACCTCCAAGACCGCGTACGGGGCCGAGGGGCGCCGCGCGAGAGCGGAGAGCACGCCGTCGGGCATGTTCGCGCCCTCGCTGTTGTGCGCGACCTCGGCGAGGGCCTCGACGGAGCGGGCGAGCATCAGGGACGTCGTCGTCTTGCCGTTCGTGCCGGTGACCAGCAGAACGGTCCGCTCCCGGCCCAGCCGGCGCAACGCCTGCGGGTCCAGTTTGAGCGTGACCCGTCCGCCGATCATTCCGCCACTGCCGAATCCGGATTTGCGTGAGAGCCACGCCGTCGCCCGTCCGGCAGCCACGGACGCACGCGTGCGTAGGGGGCTGCGAGCAGTCATCGGTTGCACCTTGCCCGTCATAGACTGTGATTTTCCTGAGTACGTGATCGGGCTCTCCCACCGCCCTTCGTAAGTCAAGTTATCGATCGGAGGTTGAACCAGATGGACCACCCCTAAAGTCGGGTTGGCTGCCACTTTGTTAAGAGCCCTTCCCTGGCAAACATCGGAGGTGTTACCGTCCGAACCCCGCTTAGCGGAACGAGTTTCCACTGACCGGGATCTCGGGCGTCCCTCGGAGGGCAACATGGAGCCGGACCGCGGAATCGGCAAGAACGGACTCGACCAGAGCGGCACGCTCGAACGCGGGCTCGCGGTGCTCGAGCACGTCGGCCGCCACCAGGAGATTTCCACCAACGCGATCGCCCGGCAACTGGGCCTTTCGCGCAGCGCGACCTACCGCATCGTAGGGACGCTCAAGAATCTCGACTACCTCGAAGCCGATCAAGCCACCGGACGGGTCCGCCTCGGCACCCGGCTGGTCGAACTCGGGGCGCGGGCGATGGCCGCGACGGACCTGCACCGCTGCGCGCCGCGGTACCTCTCCGCGCTGGCCGAACGGTCCGGCGAGACGACCTACCTCGCGGTGCCGGACAACGACGCGATGGTCTACGTCGCCACCGAGCGCAGCGCGAGCGCGGTGACCCTGGCCTGCCGGCTGGGCACGCGACGTCCGCAGCACGCGACGTCGCTGGGCAAGGCATGGCTGGCGGCGCTGCCGGAGGCCGACCGGCTGGAGCGGGTCCGCCGGATGCGGCTGGACAGTCTCACGTTGCGCACGATCGTCGATCCGGCCCGGCTGCTCGACGACCTCGCGCGCACCAGCCGTCGCGGCTGGGCCGTCGACGACGTCGAGAACGAGCCGGACGTCGGCTGCGTCGCCGCGGCCGTGCGCGACCACTCGGGCAGGCCGATCGCGGCGATCAGCGTCGCCGGGCCCGCGGCGCGGGTGCTGCGCCGCGTCGAGGAACTCGGCGCCACCGTCGCGGGCACCGCGGCGGCGCTGTCCATGCGGCTGGGCTACGTTCGCGTTCCCCGGGGCTGACCCCGTGGCTTGGCTCCAGGACTACCAGCCCGCGGGCGGCTTGTGGATTTCCGCGCTGCTCGCGGCGTTGCCGATCATCGTGCTGCTGGTTTCGCTGGGCGTCGTCCGGTTGTCGGCACACCTGTCCGCGGCGCTCGCGCTGATCACCGCGCTCGGCGTCGCGCTGCTGCTCTACCGGATGCCGGCCGGGCTGGCGTTCGGCTCGGCGGCCATGGGTGTGGTGTTCGGCGTGTGGTCGGTGGCCTGGATCGCCTTCCACGCGGTGTACTTCCACAACGTCACGGTCGCGACCGGCCGCTTCGAGTCGATCAAACGCGCGCTTTCCGGGTTCAGCGAGGACCGGCGCCTGCAGGCACTGCTGATCGCGTTCAGCTTCGGCGCGCTGCTCGAAGGTGTCGCGGGCGGCGGCTCGCCGATCGCGATCACCGCGGCGATGATGGCCGCCCTCGGTTTCCCGCCGGTCAAGGCCGTGGTGCTGGCGTTGCTCGCGAACACCGCGCCGGTCGCGTTCGGCGGACTCGGGAATCCGCTGATCGTGCTCGGCAGGCTGACCGCGCCGATCATCCACCTCAAACCGGACCAGGCGACCGACGCGTTCTCGGCGATGGTCGGGCGTCAGGTGCCGTTTCTCGCCTTGATCATCCCGGCGTTCCTCGTCGTGGTGCTCGCGGGCTGGAAGCGCATGCTCGAGGTGTGGCCCGCCGTGGTGTCGTCAGGGGTCGCTTTCGCCGTGATGCAGTTCGTCGCCTCGAACTTCGTGAGTCCCAGTCTGGTCGACGTCCTCGCCGCGCTCGCCGCCATGGCCGCGTTGTGGATTCTCACCCGTTTCTGGCAGCCGAAAACGGTTTGGCGCTTCGACGGCGAATCGACACGCGAGTCTCGCAGTGTCGGCGCGGCCGCCTCGTCCGGGCGCGGCGCGTTGTACGCGTGGACGCCCTACATCATCCTGATTCTCGCGATCTTCCTTTCCCGGATCGGGACGATCTTCAAGAACCTGCCGGTGTGGCTGGACCTGACCAAGGTGCTGCACAAGGCGGACTGGGTGTTCGCCTGGCCCGGCCTGCACAACCAGGTCGTGCAGCATCCGCCGATCACCCCGAAGAACAGTCCGTACGCCGCGACGCTCACCGTGGACTTCCTGTTCTCCCCCGGAACCGTCGCCTTGCTCGCGGCGGTGATCGCCGGGTTCGTGATGGGCGCCCGTCCGGACAAACTGCTGCGCGCGTACCGGCAGACGCTATATCAGATGCGCTGGGCACTCGCGACGATCTTCATGATCCTCGCGATCGCGTTCGTCATGAACTACTCGGGAGCGACCCAAACCCTCGGCCTCGCATTGGCCACCACCGGCGTGCTGTTCCCGATTTTCTCGGCGTACATCGGCTGGCTCGGCGTGTTCCTCACCGGCTCGGACGCCTCGACGAACAGCCTCTTCGGGCCGATGCAGGTGATCTCCGCGCAACAACTGCACCTCGACCCGGTGCTCGCGGGCGCGACGAACACGTCCGGCGGCGTGATGGGCAAAATGATCTCCCCGCAGAACCTGTCCATCGGGGCGACCGCGATCGGGCAGAGCGGGAAGGAAGGATCCTTGCTGCGCCAGACCTTCCTGTGGTCGCTGGCGTTGACGGCCGTGGTCGGGGTGCTCTCGTTGCTCCAGGCCACGGTGCTGAGCTTCATGATCCCGTCGCCTTAGGGCGGGGCGCCGGGACCGCGATGACGCGGGTCTCGCGCGACGGCACGCCTGTCGCGAACGACGCGTTCGCGACGTTGAACAGCCCCCAAGCCGAGGTTGCGAAGCCA
>NZ_JBHYIK010000044.1:74717-79391 GCF_042739735.1 Amycolatopsis sp. NPDC059027
GGTGGTGGGGTGCGGGGCGCGTGCTCTGCGTCCGCCGCTGGCGGCGGCTGTTATACCCCCCCCCCCCGCGCCGCCCCCCCCCACGCCTGTAGTGCGGCCGAGCTGGGTGTCGAACGGTCCGTTCGTGCTGCCAGAGGTGCCGAGGGACGCCTTCGGTCGTTGGCTGTGACGAAGGGGGCCCTCGGTGCGTTCAGCGCACCAAGGGCGTCCCTCGGCACATCGACCCGGCGGCGCCCAGGATGTCCCGAACGACGCGTTCGAGACGTTCTCCCCACCAACGGAGCGTTGAGGGCGCGATGGATTGCCGACCCAGGTTCAATCACCAACGCGCCATTCACGGCCTTCCAGCCCGCGCGGAAACCGCGGCGGCGCCGTCCACAGTTCACCTCGCCGCGGGCGATCCGGGAATTCGGTCACGGCTTTCGCCGCATCCGGCGAATTCGGCGCGAATCCAAAGTGGACAGAAGGCGTCCACGTTGCTCTGTCCGGATGAACCGGGGAGGAAACCACGC
Source organism: Amycolatopsis sp. NPDC059027 (assembly GCF_042739735.1). NCBI lineage: Bacteria > Bacillati > Actinomycetota > Actinomycetes > Pseudonocardiales > Pseudonocardiaceae > Amycolatopsis > Amycolatopsis sp. NPDC059027. Next base: position 75,230 of record NZ_JBHYIK010000044.1, read on the forward strand.
GTCCGCGACCTAACGTAGAGGTCATGCCGATGACGTTGATCAAAGGAACGTTCCAGATCGTCGGGGCTTCACCGGACGGCGATTCGGTGCGGTTCTATCCGGACGACCCGCAGGCCACGAAGAAGGCCGGGCTCAAGGTCCGGCTGAATTCGCGCGGCGGGATGCAGTTGCGGCTCGACGCGATCGACGCGCTGGAGACGCACTACCGGCCGCAGGGCCACGGGGCGATGCTGCACCAGCCCGCCGAACTCGCCGACGCCGCGTCCGCCAGGCTGCTCGCCCTGCTCGGGTTCACCAAGGCCGAACGCGACGAGAACGGCACCGTCACCAGGGCGGTCCCGCCGAAGGTCACCGGCCACATCCTGACCCGGTTTGCGGACAAATACGGCCGCGCGGTCGCCTTCGCCTTTCCCGGCCAGCGGCCCGGCCGGTCGACGGATCTGAGCGACGTCCACCTCGACGTCAAGGCACTGAAGAACTCCGCCAATTACCAGCTGCTCGCCGAGGGCCTCGTCTACCCGACGTTCTATTCCCTGCTCTACCCCGATCTCCGGCAGGCGCTTTCCGACGCTGCCGTCGCGGCCCGGGGTTCGGGCAGCGGGGTGTGGAAACACGACGTGACGAATTCCGGGTTCCGGCTGCAGTCCCGCACGCAGCTGAGCACCGACCTGGTGATCCTGCCGAAACTGTTCCGCAGGCTCGTGGACTACCTGTCGATCGACGAGTCGGGCGGGGTGTCGCTGGCCGGTTTCTCGCACTACCTCAGCACGCGCAACGACCGGCTGTTCACCATCCCGGACGGACACGCGACGGAGTTCGAAACGCTCGTTTCGGTGCGCCGCCAGACACTTCAGCTCACCGTCGAACCGGAACGGATCGTCTTCATCGAGGCGTGAGGTTCAGCCCTGTTCGGCCGCCCGGTTGAGCAGCAGCGCGCGTTCCCGCGCGTTGCCGGTCATCGCCGCGGCGCGCTCGAATTCGGCACGCGCGTCGGCATGCCTGCCCAGTTTCGCCAGGAGGTCTCCCCGCACACTCGGCAACAGGTGATACCCCTTCAACGCGGGCTCGTCGACCAATCGGTCCACCAGGTCCAGTCCTGCTTGGGGTCCGTACGCCATCGAAACGGCGACGGCGCGGTTCAGCTCCACGACCGGTGACGGCCGCAACCGCGCCAAACCCGCGTACAGCACCGAAATCCGGACCCAGTCGGTCTGCTCCGGCGTACGTGCCCTGGCGTGACACGCCGCGATCGCCGCCTGCGCCGCGTAGGGACCGTACGCCCCTTCGGCCAGTTCCTCGGCACGGGTGAGCGCGTCCAGACCACGGCGGATCAGCAGCTGGTTCCACCGCGAACGGTCCTGATCGAGCAGGAGGATCGGGTCCCCGTTCGCGTCGGTCCTGGCGGCGTTGCGCGACGCCTGGAGTTCGACCAGCGCCGCGAGTCCGTGCACCTCGGGCTCGTTCGGCATCAGACCGGAGAGCACTCGCGCGAGCCGTTGTGCCTCCTCACACAGCGCGGGACGCATCCAGTCGTCGCCGCGCGTCGCCGAATAGCCCTCGTTGAAGATCAGGTAGATGACTTCGAGTACCGAAGACAGCCTGTTGATCCGCTCCTCGCCCTCGGGAACCTCGAACGGGACGTTCGCCTCCGCGAGCGAACGCTTCGCCCGCACGATCCGCTGGGCGATCGTCGATTCCTTCACCAGGAAGGCCCGCGCGATCTCGTCGGTCGTGAGCCCGCCGAGCATCCGCAACGTCAGCGCGACCCGTGCCCCGGTGTTCAGCACCGGGTGGCACGCGGTGAACACCAGCCGCAGCAGATCGTCCTCGATGCGGTCGTCGAGCACGGCGTCGAAGTCCGGCAGGACGCCCTCGCCGAGCTGTTGCTCGCGACCCAGCTCGTCGAGTTTCCGCTCGAAACGTTCGTTGCGGCGGAACAGGTCGATGGCGCGCCGCTTCGCCGTGGTCATCAGCCACGCGCCGGGATTGCGCGGGACGCCCTCGCCCGGCCACTGTTCCATGGCCGCGACCAGGGCGTCCTGCGCGAGTTCCTCGGCGAGGCCGACGTCGCGGACCATCCGCGCGAGCCCCGCGATGAGCCGCGCCGACTCGATCCGCCACACCGCCTCGATCGCTCCGCGAGCATCGGTCGCCGTTGCCGTCACGACGCCATAAGACAGCGTCGCCGCGGCCAAGGCAAGCGGGTCAGAACTCCGCGATCGGCCGGATCTCGATCTCCCCGTCCCTGCCCTCGGGGTTCGGCACCCGCTTCACCAGCTCGACCACCTCGGCCATCGAGTCCGCCCGCAAGATCCAAAACCCGGCGATCAGTTCCTTGGTCTCGGCGAACGGACCGTCCGTCACCTGGGGCTCGGCGTCACCGGCGAAGAACACCCTGGCGCCCTCGACGGTGGGTTGCAGTCCCTCGGCAAGCTCCAGCATCCCGGAACGGGCGAGTTCCTCGTTGAACTCGGTCATCGTCGCGAGTTCCTCGGTCGTGGGCAGCCGCCCCGCCTCGACCTCCGGATCGCCCTTGACCAGTACCGCGAACCGCATGCCGTTACCGCTGCTCGGTCGCCGCGCGGAGCCGCTCCTCGGCTTCGCGGATCTCCGGCGTCATGTTCTCGCCGAAGTCCTCCGGCTCGGCGACGCGCCGGATCTCGATGGTGTGGTGGGCGCCGTCGGTGTTCGGCACCCGCTTGACCCACTCGACGACCTCTTCCTTCGACCGCACCTGGAGGATCCAGAAGCCCGCGATCAGCTCCTTGGTCTCGGCGAACGGGCCGTCGACGACCTGCGGTTCCTCGTTGCCCGAGAACCGCACCCGCACGCCTTCCGAGCTGGCGGTCAGTCCCTCGCCGGCGAGCATGACACCGGCCTTCACCAGCTCCTCGTTGAACTTGCCCATCTCGGTGAGCAGCTCGGTGCTGGGCAGCTGGCCCGCTTCGGACTCCTCGGACGCCTTCATGATCACCATGAACCGCATGGGGTTACTCCTCTAAGTCGTTCTGGTCTTCCTGCTTCACCAACGCGTCGACCGGGCGGGCGCGGGATCGACACGACGGCTGAACTTTTTTCCACCCAGTTCGTCGCGCACGAAACTAGCAGGTCAGGCACCGGGGAACGGACAAAACTCACCCGGGTGGGAGAATCCGTGACCGTGGCGGCACTCCCCGAAGACCTCCGGTCCGCGCTCGACGGCGAACTCTCCCGGTATCCCCAGCAGCGGCTCACGCAGTCCGTCGAGCGGCTCAGCACGCGGTACCGGCAGGGCGGCGCCGCGAGCGCGCCGATCCTCGCCTCCGATGTCGACGTCGCCGCGTACGCCGGGTACCGGATGCCCGCGACGTACGCGGCCGTTCACGCGGCGCTCGCCGCGACGGCCGCCCGCACTCCGGACTTCGCGCCGCGTACACAGGTGGACGTCGGCGGTGGCACGGGCGCGGCCGTCTGGGCCGCCGCTTCCGTCTGGCCGTCCCTGGAGAAGGCGACGGTGATCGAGCAGGTTCCGGCCGCGATCACGCTCGGCAAGCGGTTGGTCGCGCAGGCGACGTCGGAATCGGTGCGGACGGCGGAGTGGCGACGCGGACTGATCGATCCCGGGTCGCCGCCACCCGAGGCCGACCTCGTCACGCTGTCCTATGTGCTCGGTGAACTCCCGGACCGGATCCGCGAGGACACCGTCCGGTGGCTGGCAGCGAAGGCGCGGACGGTCGTGTTGATCGAGCCCGGAACACCGGCCGGATTCGAACGGATCCGCGCCGCGCGGGACATTCTTTCGGCGTCCGGCGCGCACCTGATCGCGCCGTGCCCGCACGAACACGGCTGTCCGATCGTCCCCGGCGAGGACTGGTGCCACTTCTCGGCGCGGCTGTCGCGCACCGGGCTGCACCGCCAGCTCAAGTCCGGCACGCTCGGTTTCGAGGACGAGAAGTTCTCCTACGTCGCCGCGTCGCCGGAGGCCGCGAAGCTGCCCGAAGCGCGGATCGTGCGGCACCCGCGCAAACGCAAGGGCCTCGTCGTGCTCGACCTGTGCACCGCCGGGGCGACGCTGACCGAGACGACGGTTTCCAAGCGCCACGGCGCTCTCTACCGCGCCGCGCGCGACGTCGAATGGGGTGACGCCTGGCCGGACTCGTGAGCGTTCCGGCCGGTTCTTACC
>NZ_JBHYIK010000045.1:0-2637 GCF_042739735.1 Amycolatopsis sp. NPDC059027
AGCCCCCACGCCCCCCCCCCCCACCCCCCGCGGCGGCGGGGGGGGGGGGCGCCGGGGGCCCCGCCCCGCGCCCCCCCCCCCCCCCACGCCCGGCGCGCTCGCGATCGCCGTCGGCGCGCCCGCCGGTGCGACGGACGAGGAACCCGAGGCGAGGAGGCCGGTCGTGGTGCCGGCGACACCCACCGCACCGACGATCAGCGCGGCGGTGCGGGGGCCGACCCGGCGGCCGCGTCCGGCGAGCAGGTCCGGCCCGACCGGCCCACCGCCCTGTCCGTCCTCTTCGGACAGATCGAAGGCGGAAAACCATTCGGCCGCCTGGGCGGCCGTGGGCCGGTGCTGCGGATCGACGGCCACGCCCGCTTGGAGCAGCGTGAGCAGTTCCGGTGGTACCGCGGGGGATTCGGGAAGCGGCGCGGTCCTCGCCCGCAGATCGAGCGGCGCGTCGTGCCATGGCGGGGTGCCGCCGAGCGCGACGTACGTCGTCACGGCCAGGCCGTACACGTCGCCCGCTTCGCTCGGTAGCGCTGTACCGGCTACTGCCGCGGCGACAGACTCGGGTGGCGTGTACATGTCGGGCTCCGCCGAGACGGCCAGGCCGGGAGCGGTGGCGTCGAAGCCCGCCAGCACGGCGTCGCCGTCCAGGACGAGGACGGCCGAGGGCTGGACCGTCCCGTGCACCACTCCGGATTCATGCGCGGCCGCCAGCGCCTCGGCGAGGGCGATGCCGTAGCGCGCGGCCTCGCGCGGGGGCAGCGAGCCGTCGGTGAGCAGCCGGTCCGCCAGGACTTCGCCGGTCCCGGCGATCAGGAACGGCCGCGAGTCGCCGGTGATCCCCGAACCGAGGATCTCGGCCACACGCGGATCTTCCGCGGCGAGAGCCAGTTTGGCGGCCCACGCGGTGAACTCCGTTCGTACTTCGTCCGGTACCGATGATTTCCCGACCGTCAGAACCGCTTCGCGTGCTTCCGGGCCGCCGATGAGGTAGGTGGTCGCGGCGGCGTCGTCGTCGAGTTCTTCGAGGATGGAGAAATCCGCCGGCAACGCCTCGCCGTAGTCCGCCCGCACTGGTGCCCCCACCATCCGACTCCGCCGCGAAGAACGCGGACCGTGACCGCTCAACCGCTAGTCGGAACGGTGCGGAGTTCGTTACAAGATCGGAAAACGCGCGTGCGCCGGCGGATCACCCGTGCCGGGTTCCACCCGATCGAGTGAGGGCCTGGACGGTGCGCGATAGGGCAGGCTGGGGGGTGCCGGTACGAGGGGGCGGGTACCGGAATCCACCGGGGAGGGGTGGCGTTTCGCGTGGTTGACGACGAATTCGACCGGGTGTTCCTGGCGGTTTCGCAGCGGCTTTTCGCGCGGGTCGCGGCATTGGTCGGATCCCGGCACCGGGCCGATGACCTGGTCCACGACGTGTATGTGCGGCTCAAGAGCGCCGGGCGCCGGCGTGACCGGTTCCTCGGCCACGCGAACCCGTACGGCTACGCGCTGGCGACCGCGGTCAACCTTGCCCGCGGTGGCTGGCGTTCGGACCGGCGGCTGGTCCCGCTGGAGCGGGCGGCACCGGCCACCTGCGACGGTGACCTGCCCGCCGTGGACTCGTGGGACAGGGTGGCCTGTCTGCTGGACTCCCTCACCGGCAAGGAAAAAGCCGTGGTGATGCTCGTCGACCTCGACGGCCACACCCTGGAGGAGGCGGCCGCGCTGTTGCGCGTCCACAAGGGAACCGTGCAGCGCAACCGGGAACGAGCGCTGGCGAAGCTTCAGGGCAGGCTCCGCGCTCTCGCTGCGGCAAACGGGTGAACATCGCCCGTTCTCGCCGCCGCGCTCATGCGTGACCGGGCCCGCAGGCATGTCTCCCGTGAACGCGGTCGCCCGGCAGGCGGCCGTTCGAGGGAGGGAAACCGTTGTGAAAACGAAGAAACTGCGACTGGGATTGTCGTCGTTGGTGGCGGCACTGCTGCTACCGCTGTTCGCCGGTGGCGCCACCGGCGTCGCGCAGGCCGCCGCCGCGCCGTCGATCGCCGCCACGGAATCCACTGTGGACACGACGATCGACACGCTGGCGGTCAACCGCCAGCTGATCGTGAACACCGCACTCAAGGAGGTCGGCGTGAAACCGCCCGCCTGCGGCAAGTACGGTCCCTGCGCGAAGTACGACTGGTGCGCGATGTTCGTCGAGTGGGTGTGGAAGCAGGCGAAGGTGTCGCCGGTGCCGACCACCTGGGTGGCCCGCGGCGTCGGCAAATGGGGTGTCCAGCACAAGCTCTTCAAACCGCGGCCCGCCGGCGAGCTCGGCGATCCGGTTCCGGGTGACCTGGTGATCTACGGTCCGCCGGACGGCGTGGTCGGCGGGCACGTGTCGGTCGTGGTCGCGGTGGACCGCGCGCACGGCACGATCGACACCGTGGACGGCAACTTCGGCAACAAGGTCGCCCACCGCAAGCACCTCGTCGCGACCAAGGTCACGGCGGGCGCCAAGAAGGTGCACATCTCGGGGTATGTGAAACCACCGGGTGCGTGACCTCGACGGGCACGCACGGTCCGTGTTGGCCAGCGATCAAGCGGTGGGGCCCGGGTCGGAGGCAATTAAGGGGCACAGTGTCACCACGAGCACTAAAAGGGGGGGGTGGGGGT
>NZ_JBHYIK010000045.1:2647-14199 GCF_042739735.1 Amycolatopsis sp. NPDC059027
CCTTACCGGCGTTCGCCGCCGGTAAGGAGGCCTTCACGGCGCATTGGTCCACAAAGGACACTATCCGGCTGGTGTGCCGTAGCCGCCTCCGTCGCCGGACTCGCACCGGAGGACGTCGCCCTCACGGACGCGCAGGCTGTTGGCTTTGAGCATTTCCCGCGCGTGCTCCGTGCCCGGATTGAGGACGACGCGCGGGGGGTTCGCCCGCCTCGCCGCCGAACTGGGCTACGACCCCAACCCGAGCGCGCGTTCGCTGCGCGATGGACCTCAACCACGAGCGGCTCGCCGAACACGCCGTCGAACTCATGCTCGCCAGGCTCGCCGGGGCCGGGGAACCGGCCGAAGCCCGAAGCCCTCGTCGTCGACCCCGCGCTGCACCTGCGTGCCTCGACCTGCCGGAGTGTGGGCGAAAAGCCCGGTCGCCGGTAGTTTGCCGGGGTATGGAGGATTCCTACGCGGGCTTGGCGAGTCATTACGACCTGGTGATGACATCGGGGTATTACGACTACGACGCCTATGCACGGGCGCTGTTGACGGTGATCGGACCCCGTGCGGACCTGGTGGAGATCGGGGTCGGCACCGGCCTGGTCTGCGAGAAGATCCTGGAGCTGGCTGACACCGGCGTGCGGCTCACCGGGATCGACCACAGTGCAAGCATGCTGGCGGTGGCCCGGCGCCGTCTCGGTACACGGGTGACGCTCGAACACCAGGACGTCCTGCGCCTGACGCTGCCGCGGGCTTATGACGTCGCGTACTCCATTGGCGGTGTCTGGGCCTGCACCCGTGCCGGTGACGACGTCCGGCTGGCCAGTCTGTTACCGACCGACAGCGAAAACCTGCGAGCGCTCGAGAACGTGCGGGACTGCCTCAAGCCGGAGGGCATGGTGGTGTTGTCGGTCCAACGGCCGCACGTCGATCATCAGCAGCGCCTGCGGAACGGGTTCGTGTATTCGCAGGAAGTCCGCGAGGAAGGCAACGGCATGGTGATCAAGGACTACCGGGTCACCGACGGAGAGGTCGTCGTCGCCCGTCAGCGATCCCGGATCCGGATCTTCGAGCGGCACGAGGCGGAGGATCTCCTGGCACGGGCGGGTTTCCGGCCCGTGCCGGAGAACGGCGACGGATTGTTCCACATGTTCACCGTGCGGTGACCCGCGCGGGCAGGGATGTCATTCTTCTTTCCCGGCAAGGATTTTCGTCCGTCCATTTCGGATCGAAATGGTTTCGCCGGTGTGGGATGGCTCAGGTGGCGAGGTCCGGCCACGGGTCCGGCGCGTACGGCGATGCGGGCGCAGCGCTTCGACGGCGACGCGCAGCCCGGCGCCGAGGGCGGTCAGGTCCTTGAACACCTCGAGTAGGTCCGCCGTCCCGTTTTCGCCGCACAGTGCGGCGGCCGCCAGACAGGCGGTGAGCAGTGTGGCCGCGGTGGCGACCTGGCCGGCGGTGGTGCGCGTGGGTGTGGTCACGGGGCTCTCCCTGGCTTCGAGGGTGGCGCCATCGATGCGGCTTTGGGTACCAGGGAACCGTCGGCGGGCGTCGCTGGGGAGGGCGCACAAGGGGGCGCACAGGCACAGCGGGGAGCGCGGCACTGACCGTCGCGGCCGCCGGTCGCTACAGTGAGAGCCGGTGACTCGGGCAGGAACACCTGCGACAGGGGAGCGACCCGATGAGCGAACTCGTCGCCAACCACCGCCTCCGTGCGGTGATGAGCCAGGCGGGCGTGAGCCACAAGGGACTCGCGCGGCGCGTCGACGATCTCGGCGCCGCGGCCGGGCTGGACCTGCGGTACGGGCACACCGCCGTGGCACGCTGGCTGGCCGGCCGGGTTCCCCGCCCGCCGGTGCCGACGCTGATCGCCGACGCGCTCGGCGCGAAGCTCGGTCACCCGATCTCCCCGGCCGATATCGGCATGGCGCCGTCCGGTGCCGAGAACGCGGGTTTCGTCTACTCGCGTGGACTCGGCCAGGCGGTGGATGCCGCACGAACCTACTGGAGCACCGTGGATCGCCGAACCTTCGCCGTCGCCCTGCCCTGCGCCGCCGTGTTCCTGCGCCCGTTGGCCCGCTGGGTGTCCAACCCGCGCGAGGAGGACGCCGGTCATCGTGGCGGGCCGCGGATCGGCATGGCGGATGTGGAGCGGCTCCGGGTCCAGGCGGAGGCGGCGAGGCACCTCGACTCCGCGATCGGCGGGCTGACGCCGAGTGCCATGGTGGATCGCTGTCTGGCCACCGAAGCCGCGCCGTTGCTCGGCGGGACCTACACCGACGCGGTCGGGCGTGAGTTGTTCTCCGCCGTTTCGGTGCTGACGCGGCTGTCGGCGTGGAGCGCCTTCGACACGGGCGTCCAGCGAGAGGCGCAGGCGAGGTTCGTACAGGCGTTGCGGTACGCCCAGGCCGCCGGTGACGTCCAGTTCGGCGCGTACACGCTGGCGTCCGCGGCCTTTCAGGCGGTCTACCTCGGCGACGCCGAAACCGCGATCGATCTGGCGCAGGGTGCCTCGGCCATCGCCCGGCACTCCGCGACGCCCCGGGTGCTCGCGTTCGTCCGGATCGCCGAGGCCCGCGGGCACGCCCGCGCCGGCGACCGGCCCGCGACGGAGGCGGCGCTGTCCGCGGCCGAAGGGCTGCTCGAACGCGCCGACGCCGAACGGGACGAGGATCCGCCGTACATCGACTTCCTCGACCACTCGCGGATGCAGGCCGACGCCGCGGAGGCGTATCTCGCACTTGGCGTACCGGCCCGGGTGATCGCGCTGACCGACAGCGCGACGCACATCCGGCCCGGGTTCACCCGTTCACACGGACTGCGCCTGTCGGTACTGGCGGCGGCACATGCTTCCGCCGGTGAGGCGGAGGGCGCGTGTTCGTACGGTCGCGAGGCGGTCACCACGGCCCGTCACGTGAATTCCTCGCGGCTCGACGCCTACCTCCGGCACTTCGGTAAGCGGCTCGGCCCGCTGCGCGCGGCGCCCGGTGTCCCGGAACTGCTGGCCGCACTCCCGAGGGCACAGTGACCATTGCTCCGAAGTGGACAGTCCTGAGTGGATGGTGGGCTACGAACGGCGGCGCGGTTTCCCGCGTTTGCCGCCCTGGGGCCTGCCCGTGCTTCGGCGGGAACTCCCGCCACCTCGCTTGTCCGCCGTGGTCTTCCCGGTCTTCGCGGCGGCGGGCCTCCGCTTCGCCGGTTCCGGCGCCGGGCGGCCGCGCGTGCTGTTGACGGTCCGGCCGCGGACGATCCCGATGAACTGCTCCATCAGGTCGGTCGTCTCCTCCTCCAGCCACGACAGCGCGACGCGTGACTGAGGGGCGTCCGTGAGGGGCCGGTAGGTGAGGTCCCTGCGGTGATGCAGCCGGGCGAGCGACTGCGGGACGACGAGCAGCCCGACGCCGGCCGCCACCAGTTCGATAGCGCCCGCGGTGGTGACCGGCCGCTCGATCGCGGGCTGTCCGGGAGGCCGTTCCCAGTCGAGCGTGTCATCGAGGGGATGCAGCACGACGTCGTCGGCCAAGTCCTCTGTGGACACTTCGTCGGCCGCGGCGAGGAGGTGGTCCTTCGGGCACACGACCACGGTCGTCTCGGTGTAGAGCGGGATGGCGTGCAGGCCGGCGCGGTCGATCGGCAGGCGCAGGAGGGCCGCGTCGGCGTCGCGCTCCCGCACCAGCGTGGCCGCGTCGGCGGCGGACACCCCGGCCAGCTCCAGCGGCGTCCCGGGGTACCGCTCCTGCCAGATCCGCACCCACTTGGCCGGGATCACGCCGGGGACGTATGCGAGCTTGAAGGATGCGGGGACGTCCGGGCCGGTCACCGGGTCAGACTACCGGGCGTGAACACGGTCGTTACGCTTGACCGATGACGTCGCACAAGAGCACCCAGACGATGAAGCCCGCGACGGCGGCGAAGAAGCTGGGTGTGTACCTCGAAGCCACCCCCGCCGAGTTCCAGGAGGGTGTCGTCTCGCGCGACGAGCTGAACGCCCTGCAGGCCGACCCGCCCGAGTGGCTCCGCGACCTGCGCCGCAACGGCCCGCATCCCCGGCCCGTGATCGCCGCGAAGCTGGGCGTCTCCATCGGCGGTCTCGCGCGCGGCGGGATCACCGACCCGCTCACCACCGAACAGATCGAGGAGCTGAAGGCGGAGAGTCCCGACTGGCTGGTGCGGGAACGCGCCACCCAGGCCGAGGTCCGCAAGGAGGCGAAGCGGCTCAAGGAGAAGAACGCCTAGCCCGGCACCAAACGCGGCTGACCAGGCCTCTAGGATTCCGCGGGTGACCGCCTACGACGACGTCTTCGAGCATCTGGACACCTCGACCCTGCCGGAACGCCAGCAGCGGATCCTCGTCGCGATCCGGGACTGGGTGGTCCGGTACGGGTATTCGCCGAGCACCCGGGAAATCGGCGACGCGGTGGGCCTTCGCTCGTCCTCGACGGTGTCGAAGCATCTGGCGAGCCTGGAGGAGCGGGGTTTCCTGCGGCGTGGTTCCTCGGTGTCGCGGCCGATGGACGTGCGGGTGTTCCTCCAGGAGCCGAAGGCGAGCGCGGCCTCCGAGGACTCGGTGAGCGTGCCCGTGGTCGGCGACATCGCGGCGGGCACGCCGATCTCGGCCGAGGAACACGTCGACGACCTGCTCACGCTGCCTCGTGGCCTGACCGGGCGCGGCACCGTCTTCGGCCTGCGGGTGCGCGGTGACTCGATGATCGACGCCGCGATCTGCGACGGGGACATCGTCGTGGTGCGCCAGCAGTCGGAGGCCCATTCGGGACAGATCGTCGCCGCGATGATCGACGGCGAGGCCACGGTCAAGGTGTACCGCCGCCGTAACGGCCACGTCTACCTCGAGCCGCGCAACCCCGACTACGAGGTCATCGACGGCGACGAGGCCGTGGTGCTCGGCACCGTCGTGTCGGTGCTGCGCAGCGTCTGATCCCGTTTACCCCCGTGGCTGCGGCCGTTCGACGGGCTGTTCCGGCACGGGGCGGACGTCGTCCATGATCCGGTCGGCGTACTTGTCGAGCATGCGGGTGCCGACGTGCTGCGCGTAGCCGAGCAGTACCGACCACAGCAGCAGCGCGGACTGCGAGCTGATGCAGACGATGCCCTGCGCGAGCCCGGCGCTGAACGCCAGCAGGCCGACCACGGCGAGCGTCGCGCCGAACAGCACCTTGATGAGCGCCTGGTACCCGGTCAGCACGTACGGCGTCACCTCGGGACGCCGCCGGATCAGCAGGACCACGACCGACAAGCCCGCCCCGAGCGTGCCGAACATCTGCGCCAGCCAGACGTCCCAGCCGGTCGGCGTGGTTCCCCCGCTGGGGCAGACCATCGCGGACGGACCGGACTGCTGCGCCGGGATGCACAGCGGAACCAGTCCCGGCCGGACGATGCCGATGACGCCGAGCACGGTGTTGAGGACGAACAGCGCCACGGTCGCGAGCACGAGCTTGTTGCGCAGCGCGCGGGCCGCGGCGTGCGCGTCGTCGGACGCGTCGAAGGCGGCGCGGAGCGCGTCCACCACGACCGCGCGATCGGCCGCGGTGACCCCGCCGGAGAGGTCCAGTCCTTGCAGCGCCTGCGAACGCGGATCCTCGCACGGCAGGTAGACGTCGATCCTCGCCCGCAGGCCCGGCAGCCTGCCGGGCAGCTCGGGGTCGATCGACATCGCGGAGATCTCGGCCTCGTGCAGGGCCCGCCAGGCCCGCTCGATGTGCCAGCCCGACCACCACGACGCCACCGACCACCACCGGCGTGGCGCGCCCCGCAAGGCCGCGTCGACCACCTTCAGTGACGCCATGGCCGCGTGCCGGGCGTGCTCCGTGCCAGGGAGGTGTTCGTACGCCGCGAGATCGGCCCGCACCCGGCGGGCCCGTGACTCCACCGTCAGCTGCCAGTCGGCGCCCTCGGCCCCGAACACCGGGCCCACGAGCCGATCCTCGACCATCGTCATCACCTCAGGTCGAGCATCGCAGCGGACGGGCGGCGCCCGTGTCGACCAAACGTGCGAACGCTGCCCGCGCTGTCGATCACGGGGCGCAACGAGGAGCGGGCCCGTGGTACCCCTTCCGCGAGGAGTCGTCGATCCCGACCTCGCACGGGATGGACGGATCGAGCCGGTTGGCCCACACGAACGCGTGGGTCGAATGGTTCTGCAGGCCGATGGCGTGGTCGGGTCCCGCCGCCCAGGTGTTGCCGATGAGGGTGAGGTGCTGGACGTCGTCGATCATCACCGCCTGCGAGCCGAGCCGGGTTTCGCAGTAGTTGCCGAGGAACAGCCAGTACTCGGAGACGCCCTTGCCGCTGCCGTCCCCGGCCATGGAGTGCGGTCCCTCGGCCATCAGGCACATGTTGTCGACGTGTTCGCACCGGTTGCCCGCGATCAGCACGCGGCTGCTGGCCAGATGCTGGTCGTCGGTGGCGAAGGTCTGCATGCAGTCGGCGTGCGCCCCGGTGCTGTTGTCGGTGTGCGAGATGGTGTTGTGCAGGATCTTCACGTCGTCGCCGAAGAACCGCAGCCCGTCGCCGTCGCCCCCCTGCGGCGCGGTGACGGTGTTGTCCCGGATGGTGACGTTGTTCCCGCGTGCGTCGATCCCGGGTGCGGAGGGCCGGTTCAGCGCGAACCCGTCCACGATGACGTTGTTCGCGCGGACGTCGATTCCCCCGGCCCGCCGGCCTTCGCCCCGGTAGATCACGGGCTTGTCCGCCGTGCCGCCCTTGGTGATCTTCAACCGTTTCGTGGTGCCGGCGTCGTCGACGCAGACGACGTCGCCCGGCGTGATCGTGTCCATCGAGCGCTGATCGGTGACGTGCCGCGTGCACGCCGATGCCGCACCGGGGGCGCCGTTCGCGGTGGAGCACACGAACGGTACCGCCAGCACGGCGATCGCCGCGGCGCGTCCGAACAGGGTCCTGGGTGTCATCGGCGCTCCCGGGGTGGTTCCGTCGTTCACCGCCGGGAACCTAGTCACGCCGGGCGGGAGGGCTCCCGGCGGCGGAGGAAGTGGATTCCGGCGAGCACCACGGCGACGACAGCGGCGAGCCCGCCGGCGAACAGGAACGTGTGGCCGAGCCCGGCGGCGTCGATCACCGGCTGCGCGATCAGCGGCGAGGCGAACTGGCCGAGGAACAGCGCCGAGGTGAGCAGGCCGAGCGCCTTGGTCCGCGCGCCGGGGGAGACCGACGCGACCACCCAGCCGTTGACCGTCGGGTTCTGCAGGCCGACGCCGGCGCCGACCACCAGCAGCCCGATCCCGAACGTCCACAGTGTACTCGACGAGCCGATCACCAGGAGCCCGGCGGCGAAGGCCGCGAACATGCCGATCGCCAGCGGCCGGAAGTCCCAGCGCGCGCGGATGCGCCGGTAGTTCAGGCCCACCACCGTCATCACGAGGTTGACCGCGGCGATGGACACCCCCGCGACGACCGGGCCCGCGCCGCTCACCTTCGCCAGCCAGAACGGCGCCTGGGTCGGCACGGTGTAGAACACGACGACGCCGAGGAACATCAACGCGTACAGGCCGAGCAGCCGCGGTTTCCACGGCGAGGCGCTGGGCGCGTCTTCGGTGTCCGCCTGGCGGACCTCCGCCTCCGGGACGTACCGGAGCACCAGGAGCAGCAACGGCACCGCCAGCAGGTAGACGGCGAACGGTCCCCGCCAGCTCATCGCGGCCAGCAGACCGCCCAGCAGCAGCGCGACGACCCCGCCGAAGCCCATCGCCGCTCCCTGCAGGCCGAGCACCCGGCCGTGTTCGCTCGTGGGGTGGTGATCGGCGAGCAACGCGGTCGACGTCGTCATGACGCCCGCGATGCCGACGCCGAGCAGGGCGCGCCCGACGAGCAGGGCGGGCAGCGAGTCGAGCACGAGCCCGGACCCGCCTCCCACCGTGTACAGCACCAGGCAGCCGAGGAGGACGGGCACGCGGCCGATCCGGCCGCTCAGCCGGGCCAGCAGCGGCGCGGCGATCATGATCGCCAGGCCCGGCAGGGTCAGCACGAGCCGCACCAGGAGTTCGGCGTGCGGCACCCCGGCGAAGTGCTGCTCCATTCCCGGCAGTGCCGGGGTGATCGTCGCGCTGGCCATGATGGTCATGGTGCTGACCCCGAGCAGTGTCGCCAGCAGGGGTTTCGGTGGTCGCCGTACCCCGGCGACGGTCGTTTCGGTCATGCTCACGACCGTAGAACCTCAACAATTGTTAAGGTCAACGTCCATGAGGTCCGTGTCACAAGGCGAGGGTCCGCTGCCCGCGGAGCTGACCGTCGGCCAGCTCGCGCGCCGCAGCGGCGTTTCGGTGTCCGCACTGCATTTCTACGAACGTCAGGGCCTGATCACCAGCAGGCGCACCAGCGGCAACCAGCGTCGCTACCGGCGGGAGGCGCTGCGCCGGGTCGCGCTGGTCAAGATCGCCCACCACGTCGGCATCCCGCTGGCCGAGGTCCGCGACGCGCTGGAGCTGCTGCCGGAGAACCGGGTGCCGACCCGGCGCGACTGGGAACGGCTCGCCGAGCACTGGAACGCCCGGCTCACCGCGCGGATCCACCGGCTCACCCAGATCCGCGACCGGTTCACCGACTGCGTCGGCTGCGGCTGCCTGTCCATCGACCGGTGCCGGAGCGTCAATCCGGACGACGTGCTGGCGACCGAGGGCTGTGGCCCGCGACGGCTGCTCGAACCGGGCGTGCTGCCGATGGATCTTTGACGGGTTTCGTGGCTAGCCCGTCTTGGCGAGCGTGCGGCCGAAGAAGCCGGTGATCGCCTGCTCGTAGCGGACGGGGTCGGAGTTCCACGACTCGACGTGTTCGGCGCCGGGGAACTCGTGGTACTCCACCGGCCACTGGTTTTTCCTTGCCGCTTCGACGAAATCGCGGTCCATCCGGACCGGCGCCTCACTGTCGGACGCACCGGCGAAGAGCAGTGTGGGCGGTTTGGTGGCCGGAGGACGGTTGATCAGGTCGAGCTGGTTCATGTCGACGCCGGTGCGCCACCGGATCACCTGGTTGATCAGCCAGGTCATCGGGGCGGGCGCGCCGTACTGGCGTGCGGTGAACTCGCCGACCATCGGCATGCTGAGCAACGGCGAGTCGAGCAGCGTCGCGGTGACGGTGGTGGCCAGGGGAGAGCGGGCGAGGAACTGGCCGGCGATCTGCCCGCCCATCGAGCCGCCGTAGAGCACGATCTTCGTGGCGCCCTTGCCCTGCGCGTAGCGGACCGCCGATTCCACGTCCCGGTACTCGGACTCGCCGTAGTGCATCAGCCCGTCCGCGGAGGCGGGCGCCCCTTCGTCGTTCCGGTAGGTGATCGCGAGGACCGGCAGGCCGAGCCGATGGAGGATGGGCGTGGCGAGCATGGCGTTGCGCCGCCCGTTCTGGCCGTGCACGGCGATCACCCAGGTCGAAGCGGACGGCCCGGCGGCCGGGATGTACCAGGCGGGCGCGGGGCCGAGTTCCGTGGGCACCGAGACCTCGGAATAGTCCATCCCGTACGAGGTTTTCGGGTCGGTCATCATCACGCTGGTCACGTCGACCGTGGCGCCTGTCGACGGGGCGGGTCCGCCGAGGATCGGCCGTTCCACCGAACCCGGGGACTCGGCGATGATGTCGCCGACGGTCGCTTCCGTGCCGTCCCAGACCATCCGGAACGTTCCGTGCCGCCGGGTGTGTTTGCCGGGAGAGCCGATCACCACGCTCGTCCCGCCGCCGGTGTGCTTCACCGCGAGTACGACGTCGGAGTGGTCGGGGTGGGTGTAGTACTGGTGGTCGGGTTTCATGGCGGAGTCGCTGACCTGCCAGGCGAGTACGAACGCCCCGCCGACGACGAGCACCAGCAGCACCGCGATCGCTGTCAGCACGATCCGGCGCGTGCGGCGTTTCCGGCGGGGCTTCGGTGCGGTTTCTTCGCTGTTCTCGGTGGTGTCCATGGAAAATTCCCCCTTGGTGACGGCTATTTCCGGGTGCCGTCGAGAACCCGCTCCACGGTTCGTGCGCACAAGGCGCGGAAATCCTTCTCGCTCAGCCCTATCCGGCCACCGAGATAGAACTGGACCAGTCCCACGACCGGCATCGTGATGGCGAGCGTGACCTCGATGGCGTCGCCGGAGCGGAGCACTCCCTCGCGGATGGCCTGTTCGACGGCTTCGAGCACGGGGGAGAACGCGGGTGAGGCACCGTCCCGGAAGTCTTCCGGGAACCTGCGTGCCTCGTCGCGCCGGTCCGTCAGCAGAAACCGGTACAGATTCGGCTTGCCGAGCGCGAAATCGAGGAAATCGCGCATCAGGCCGTGAAGCCGGGTCTCGAAGTCGCCGGCCTCCGTGCGGTGTCCCCAGTCCTTACCGATTTCCGCGAAAGCGTCGTCGGCGACCTTGCGCAGCAATGCTTCGCGATTCGGGTAATGGCGATAGGTCGCCATCGCGGTCACCCCGGCCTCCGCCGCCACCCGGCGCATCGTCACGGCCTGCGCGCCCTCGTGCACCAGGATGGCCAACGCCACCGACGCGATTCTCTCAGCGGTTCCCGGTTCTCCCATGTCTACACCGTACACGTCGATGTCTACGCTGTACACACCCGTGCCATGGTCTGTCGCGAACGACGTACCACCCGTGATCAGAGACGGACTGTCTCCCGTCACGTGAGTTACGTGCTCAATCACGCGAGTGACGGGCCTTCAGAGCGCTCAATGCGGTTCGCGGCGCCAGGCCGACGGGTTCACGCCGCGAACGCGCTTGAACGCCACGCTGAAGGCGAACGCGTTCTCGTAGCCGACTTCGCGGGCCACGGTGGCGACGGTCGCCTCGGTGTCGCGCAGCAGGTCGGCTCCCAAGGTCATCCGCCAGCCGGTGAGGTAGGTGAGCGGGGGCTCGCCGACCAGTCCGGTGAAACGGGCCGAAAAGGCGGCCCGGGACATGCCGACCTTCGCGGCCAGCCCGGCGACCGTCCAAGGGTGGGCGGGGTCCGCGTGCAGGAGACGCAGTGCGTCGCCGATGGCGGGATCGGCCAGCGCCCGGTACCAGGCGGGCGAGGTCGCCTCCGACCGGGCGCACCACGCGCGCAAGGCCAGCACCAGTACGAGATCGAGCAACCGGTCGAGGACCGCGTCCTGACCGGGTTCGTCGTGCGCGATCTCGGCGGCGAGCAGGTCCAGAGCCGCCCGCGTCCGCGGCCCGGCGGGTACGACCGCCAGCGGCGGGAGCATGTTCAGCAGGCGGTCGCCCACGTCGCCGCGGAGTTCGTAGGCGCCGCGGAGCAGGACCGTCGCTCCCGGCAGACCGTCGCCGTAACTGCGGGGAGCGAGATTCTGGTTGGCGTGCACCACTTCCTCCCCGCCGATGAAGTACTTCCTGCCGCCGCGGACCTCGACCTCCGGCGGCGTGGCCGGGTCGTCGGCGACGGTGTAGCGGCCGGTTCCCCGGACGAGGGCGATGTCGCCCGCGGCCAGCCGGACCGGGGGGGCCCCCGGCGACCCGCTCGCGGGCCGGGGGGGGCGCGGGGCGCGGGCCCCCGCCCGGCGGGCGGGGCTGGGGGGGTGGGGGTGTCGGAGAGCGGCCCCGCCAGGCGACCCCGCCGACCCC